>NZ_RZRW01000647.1:0-3008 GCF_003998745.1 Mesorhizobium sp. M7A.F.Ca.US.014.04.1.1
AGCCCGACCAGCACCGCCCCTCCCGCCCGCTGCATCAGCCGCTGGGCGCGGCTTGAACGCCGCAGGCGGCCGATCACGGCGCCCGCCAGGAACACGCAGACGATATCGGCCGAGGAGAACATCAGATTGACTATCGTGCCGAGCACGACGAACTGCAGCCAGACCGGAAACGCCGCCGAGGCGTCGATGAATTGCGGCAGGAACGCCATGAAGAAGATCGCTGTCTTCGGATTGAGCACCTCGACGGTGATGCTCTCGAAAAAGGCGCGCCGCGCCGATTTGCGCTCGATCGCGGGCAGCGCCGCATCGCCGTCCGCGCGCTTGCGAAACAGCGAGATGCCAAGCCAGATCAGATAGAGCGCACCGACCAGCTTGACCGCCAGGTAGAGCGTCGGCACGGCATGAAACAGCACCGACAGCCCGGCGGCCGCGGCGAAAACATGCACGTAGCCGCCCAGATGAATGCCCAGCGCCGCCGTCAGGCCGGACCAGCGGCCGCGCGCCATCGTCTGCGCGGCGGCATAGAGCATGGCCGGGCCTGGAATGTAGGCGAAGATCGCCGTGGTGGCGAAAAACGCGATGAGCAGTTCGGTCGATGGCATTTTTGGTCCCTCACGATCGTGCTCTGCCCTGTCGATTCAGTCCGCGCGGGATTGCTTTGGACTGACCCGTGCGGACAACCGCAGTAAAAGCGAACATAATTTTCTTGTGAAATGACGGGCTGAACGCGCCAATTCGCGCACCCGGCTCGAAATAGGCCGACGCTTCCAGGATATCATGATTGTACTCATCGACCATGACCCAAAGGGGCATAGGATCGAGGCCCGCACGGTGGCGTTCAATTTCCGGGATGCTGACTGCAACGCGATCACGACCCGGCTGTGTGGAAGTGATTGCAAGTATGAAGAGGTTGGTACCCCCGGCTTTCCCAGGAAGGACAGCCACAAAGGCCACAGGCCGTGACTTCCGGCCTTCGGTCTCGCCGTCTCCGTGTTGGCGATGCCAAAGATATGGATATCGCCAGACGTCCGCAGCAGCGGGTTTAATCACGGTCCAATTCCGCGGCGTACTCCTCGAGCATCTCGACATGTTCGGTCGGGGCGTCCTTCGCAGCGTAGACGCGGCGGCTGTCGTTGCCGAAGCGCGCTTCGTAGGCCTCGATGCTCATCAGGACGTATCTCGGCTTGTTGTGGCGAGTGATGGAGACCGGCTGCTGGCTGGCAGCTGCAAGCACATCTCCAAGATTCTGTTTCAGATCGGTCGACGGATAGTTTTTCATGGGATACCCTGTTTTGTCCATAATAGACAAAATAGACAAAACAGACAAGCGCATAAAATGGCAGGACAGGCGCATGCACCTGGCTTTGTCGACAGCCCGGCTAGCCTCCCCTATAAGGACCGGAATCGCAAGCAACCAGAGGTCCTTCATGATCATCGTCACGGGCGGCGCCGGCATGATCGGCTCCAACATCGTCGCCGCGCTGAATGCCGAAGGGCATGACGACATCCTCGTCGTCGACGACCTTACCGACGGTCACAAGATCGTCAATCTTGCCGATCTCAAGATCGCCGACTATCTCGACAAGGACGATTTCCTGCCCCGCATGGAGGCCGGCTCGCTCGGCCGCATCGAGGCCGTGTTCCACCAGGGCGCCTGCTCGACCACCACCGAGTGGAACGGCAAATTCATGATGGAGGTGAATTACGCCTTCTCGAAACGGTTGCTGCATGCAAGCCAGAGTTTGCGCGTGCCTTTCCTTTATGCCTCCTCGGCTTCCGTCTATGGCGGCGGCTCGGAGTTCCTCGAGGATCCCGCGTTGGAACGGCCGCTCAACGTATACGCCTATTCCAAGAAGCTGTTCGACGACTATGTCAGGCGAACCGTGTTCGCCGGGCAGGCCGACCATTCACAGGTCGTAGGCTTGCGCTACTTCAACGTCTATGGCCCGCGCGAAGCGCACAAGGGCGCCATGGCCTCCGTCGCCTTCCATCTGTTCAACCAGGTCGAGCGAGGCGAGAACCCGAAACTGTTCGGCGCCTATGACGGATTCGGACCCGGCGAACAAAGCCGTGACTTCATCCATGTCGGTGATGTCGCCGACGTCAATCTGTGGCTGTGGAAACGGGGCTCAAGCGGCATCTTCAATTGCGGCACCGGCCGTGCCCAGCCCTTCCGCGCCATCGCCGAAACGGTGATCGACACGTTGGGTAAAGGGGAGATTGAATTCATCCCCTTTCCCGACCATCTCAAGGGCAGCTACCAGAGCTTTACGCAAGCTGATATGTCCCGTTTGCGCGCGGCCGGTTACAATGGCCAATTCCGGACAGTGGAAACCGGTGTCAGAGACTATGTCGAATGGCTGAAAGCCCAACGATCCTCGTGATCGGCCCACGCTGGGTGGGCGACATGGTGATGGCGCAGTGCCTGTTTTCGGCGCTGAAGGAGTTGCATCCCAACGCCGCCATCGATGTGCTGGCGCCTGCCTGGGCAGCACCCCTGGTCAAGCGCATGCCCGAAATCCGCCAGCAGATCGATTTTCCGCTCAAACCCGGCGCGCTCGAATTCACCCATCGCCGCCGCTTCGGCCGCCTGCTGCGCGGCCGCTACGACATGGCCTATATCCTGCCGGGCAGCTGGAAGTCGGCGCTGATTCCGTTCTTTGCCCGCATTCCGCGCCGTGTCGGCAATCTGCGCGAGATGCGCTATGGCCTGCTGACCGACGTCGTGCCATTGCCCGACAGCATCAAACGACGCACCGCGCAGGCCTATTTCGGCCTTGCCCAGGGCGGCAGTTTCCGGGCGCCCCGGCTTAGCGTGGACACGAAAAACCAGGTCGACCTGCTCGGCCGTTTCGGGCTGGCGCCGCAGAAATTCGTGGCCCTGATGCCCGGCGCGGAATTCGGCCCTGCCAAGCGCTGGCCCAGCGAAAGCTATGCCGGGCTTGCCAGCGGCTTCATGGGCAAAGGCTTGAAGGTTGCGCTGTTCGGCTCGAAGAACGACCGCGACG
>NZ_RZRW01000648.1:0-3007 GCF_003998745.1 Mesorhizobium sp. M7A.F.Ca.US.014.04.1.1
CGGTGCTGGCGGTCGACGATCCGCGCCTGGCGCTGGCGCAGAGTGCGGCACGCTATTTCGGCAAGCAGCCTGAGATCATGGTCGCGGTGACCGGCACCAGCGGCAAGACCTCGGTCGCAGCCTTCACCAGGCAGATCTGGGAGCAAGCCGGTTATGCCGCCGCTTCGATCGGCACCACCGGCGTGGTGGCGCCTGGGCGCAACGACTATGGTTCGCTGACGACACCCGATCCGGTCGCCCTGCATCAATTGCTGCGGGAATTGGCCGATGCCGGCGTCACCCACGCCTCGATGGAAGCCTCCAGCCATGGGCTCGACCAGCGCCGCCTCGACGGCGTGAAGCTGGCCGCCGGCGGCTTCACCAATCTCGGCCGCGACCATATGGATTATCATCCGACCATCGAGGATTATCACCGCGCCAAACTGCGCCTGTTCGACACGTTGCTGCCGAAGGGCGCGCCGGCCGTGATCTTCGCCGACGATCCATGGTCGGCGCCGACGACCGTGGCCGCAAAGGCTGCCGGGCTCAATGTGCTGACGGTCGGCCGCCATGGCGACTTCCTCAGGCTGAAGCGGGTCGAGCACGAACGCCACCGCCAGCGGGCCGAAGTCGAGGCCGACGGCGTGCTCTACGAGATCGACCTGCCGCTGGCCGGTGATTTCCAGATTTCGAACGCGCTGGTTTCGGCGGGTCTTGCCATTTCCACGGGAACACCTGTCGCCAAGGCCCTGATAGCGTTGGAGAAACTGAAGGGCGCGCCGGGCCGGCTCGACCTCGTCGGCACCACCGGCAATGGCGCGCCGGTCTATGTCGACTATGCCCACAAGCCGGACGCGCTGGAAAACGTGCTGGCTTCGGTACGGCCGTTCACCACCGGTCGTGTCATCGTCGTGTTCGGCTGCGGCGGCGACCGCGACCGGGGAAAAAGGCCGATCATGGGCGAAATCGCGACGCGGCTTGCCGATGTCGTCATCGTCACCGACGACAATCCGCGCTCCGAAGTGCCGGAAACGATCCGTGCCGCTATTTTGGCCGCTGCTCCAGGTGCCATCGAGATCGGCGACCGGCGCCAGGCGATCCACGAAGCGGTCGCCATGCTGCATGCCGGCGACACGCTGATCGTGGCCGGTAAGGGCCACGAGGAAGGCCAGACGATCGGCTCCGAGACCTTGCATTTCTCCGATCATGAGGAAGTCCGCGCGGCACTCACGGAGCGCGCAGCATGAGCTTGCTGTGGACCTCCGAAGCGCTGGTTGCCGCCATGGACGGGCGGCCGCTCGGGCCGATGCCGGAGGGGATTTCAGGCATTTCGATCGACAGCCGCAGCCTGCAGCCGGGCGACGCCTTCTTCGCCATCAAGGGCGAGGCGATGGACGGCCATGACTTCGCAACCGCCGCCATCAAGGCTGGCGCTGGCGTGCTGGTGGTGGCCGAAGGCAAGCTGCCGTCGCTCGGCCGGTTGACAGCGCCGATCATCGTCGTCGAGGACGTGCTGGTCGCGCTGGAAAAGCTTGGAGTTGCATCGCGCGCCCGCTCGAGCGCGAAAATCATCGCTGTGACCGGTTCGGCCGGCAAGACCACCACCAAGGAAGCGCTGCGCCATGTGCTGCAAGCCGTAGGCAAGGTGCATGCCTCGGCGCAGTCCTTCAACAATCACTGGGGCGTGCCGCTGACCTTGGCGCGGATGCCTGATGATTGCGACTATGCCGTGTTCGAGATCGGCATGAACCATCCCGACGAGATCCGTCCGCTGGTCAAGATGGTGAGGCCGCATGTCGCCATCGTCACCATGATCGCGGCGGCGCATCTCGGCTTTTTCCGTAATCTGGACGAGATCGCCAAGGCCAAGGCCGAGATTTTCGAGGGGTTGGAGCCCGAGGGGGCCGCCGTCCTCAACCGCGACGATGCCCGATTCAAGCTGCTCGACAAGATGGCCCATGCCGCCGGTGTCGAGCACGTCTACGGCTTCGGCGAGAATGCGCGCTCTACCTTCAAGCTCACCAAATGCGAACTGCATGCCGATCATTCCGACATCACCGCCAGGATCGGCGGCCACGAAGTGACGGCGCGGATCGGCGCGCCCGGTCGCCATATGGTGCAGAACGTGCTGGCGGTGCTGGGTGCGGCGCATCTGGTCGGCGCCGATCTCGACAAGGTTGCTTCAGCACTGGCCGATCTCTCCGCCGAGCGCGGGCGCGGCAAGCGCCATGTGCTGCGCCATCCCGGTGGTTCGACTTCGAGCCACCCCGGTGGACTGATCACGCTGATCGACGAAAGCTACAACGCCAATCCGGCATCGATGGCTGCTGCGATGGCGTTGCTCAACGCGACGCCGGTGACGGGCGAGGGCCGCCGCATCGCCGTGCTCGGCGACATGCTCGAACTCGGCGACCATTCGACCAAGCTGCATGCGGCCCTTGCCGATCTCATCGTCGGCACGGGCACGCAGACCGTTTTTCTTGGCGGCCCGGAAATGCGGGCGCTGGCCGAAGCGCTGCCGGCTGACATCAAGACGGAATACCGCGCCGGTGTCGAGGAGCTGAAGCCGGTGCTGCTTGCCGCGCTCAAGCCGGGTGACGTGGTGATGATCAAATCGTCGAAGGGCATCGGTTTTGCAAAACTGGTCGATGCGCTGCTGGGCAAATTCCCGGCTGAATCGACAACCAGAAAACAGACCTAGGTCGGGGGACGAAAGCGCATGTTCACACTGCTCGTCGATTTTGCGGACAAGGTCTCGGTCTTCAATGTCTTCCGCTACATCACCTTCCGCACCGGTGGGGCGCTGATCACGTCGGCGCTGATCGTCTTCATCTTTGGACCGACCATCATCAATTCGCTGCGGCTGCGGCAAGGCAAGGGCCAGCCGATCCGCGCCGACGGGCCGCAGACACATTTCAAGAAGGCCGGCACGCCGACCATGGGCGGGCTGATGATCCTGTCGGGCATCATCGGCTCGTCGCTTTTGTGGGCGAACCTGTCGAGCATCTATGTCTGGGTGGTGCTGCTG
>NZ_RZRW01000649.1:0-3006 GCF_003998745.1 Mesorhizobium sp. M7A.F.Ca.US.014.04.1.1
CGCGGCGCGCTGCACGCCGCCTTGACCTATGCCGGCCTGCGCACCGCGCCCGACGACAGCTGGGCCGATCTGTTCAGCCGGGTGATGGTGGAAAAAATCGAGCCGTTGCTCGGGCAGGGCCGCGCGACCATCCTGTGCGAATATCCCGTCGCCGAGGCGGCACTGGCGCGGCCGAGCCAGCGCGACCCGCGCGTCGCCGAGCGTTTCGAGCTCTATTGCTGCGGCGTCGAACTCGCCAACGGCTTTGGCGAACTGACCGACGCCGACGAGCAGCGCCGGCGCTTTGTTATCGAGATGGACGAGAAGCAGCGCGTCTATGGCGAGCGCTATCCGCTGGACGAGGATTTTCTCTCAGCCCTTGCCATCATGCCGCCGGCCAGCGGCATCGCACTCGGCTTCGACCGGCTGGCGATGCTGGCGACCGGCGCGCAAAAAATCGAGGACGTGATCTGGACGCCTGTCGCCTGAGGGCGGAAAGATCTGGCCTATTCGATTCCAGGGATCAAGACTGGACCGTGACCCCGAACCAAGAGACCACATGATCGGTACTGGATTTCAAGGTCAATCGGGAAGATCTACAGTGGCTGCTTCTGAAACGGTCGAAATCGCCATTGTCGGCGCCGGAGTTGTCGGGCTGGCGACGGCACTTCGCCTTGTCGCGGACGGCCGCGAAGTCCTGCTCATCGATCCGAACGAGCCGGGCTCCGGCGCGTCGTTCGGCAATGCCGGAACGATCGCCGAATATGCCTGCATGCCGGTCGGCACTCCTGCGGTGCTGCGGGCATTGCCAAAGCTGCTGCTTGATCCCGACAGCCCGTTTTCGCTGCGCTGGCCGGCGCTGCTGCAGCTGGCGCCATGGCTCGTTCGGTTCATGCGGCAATCGCTGCCGGCGGCCACCCGGGCCAATGCACTGGCGCTCGCCGGACTGCTGGCCGACGCCCTTCCAGCCTGGGAAGACATGGTCGGGGAGGCCGGGCTGGAGGACCAGATGCGCCGCAATGGCTGTCTTTACCTCTATCGCCGCTTGAGCGATTTTGCCGCTGGCGCCGGCGGCCGGGCAATGCGCGCTGGGTTTGGCATCCACCAAGAGGTCCTGACTCCCGAAGAGGTGGCGGCGCTTGAGCCGGGCCTGCCGGCGACAGCAGCGCATGGCGTGTATTTTCCCGACTCGATCAATGTCACCGATCCGGCAATGGTGATGCGGCGGTTGCTGGGCGCGGTGAGTGCCCGTGGTGCATCGGTGAAGCAGGCAGAGATCACCGGGCTGCAGGTCGAGGCTGACGGTGTGCAGCTCAGCGGACCCGGCGTTCGCATCAAGGCTGGCACGGTGGTGATCGCCGCCGGTGCACGGTCGCGCGCACTGGCCGCGCAGGCCGGCGACAGGATTCCGCTCGAGACCGAGCGCGGCTATCATCTGGAATTCCAGACCGACGCGCCGCTGCTCAACCGACCTGTCTGTCCCGTCGATCTTGGTTTCTACCTGACGCCGATGGCTGGCCGCTTGCGGGTCGCCGGCACCGTCGAACTCGGCGGCCTGGTCGCGCCGCCAAATCCGCGCCGGCTGGCGCTGCTTGACCGTGGCGCCAGGCAAATTTTTCCCAGGCTCGGCTCGCCTGCCTCGCAATGGCTCGGCTTCCGGCCGTCCCTGCCGGATTCCAGGCCGGTCATCGGCGCTTCGCGCGGCAGCTCCCGCGTAATTCATGCTTTCGGGCACGGCCATCTCGGCCTGACGCTGGCTCCGATCACCGCGCGGCTGGTCGCCGACTTGATCGGCGGACGCGGCGATCCGGCTCGGCTCGCACCTTTCGCGGCGGGCCGTTTCGGCCGTTGATCGATGGATGCCCTCGATCTGAGCTAGTGCGCGAAAACCTGCTCCAGCGAGCGAAAGCCCTTGAATTCCAAGGCATTGCCCGAGGGGTCGCGGATGAACAGCGTTGCCTGTTCGCCGGGCTCGCCCTTGAAGCGGACCATCGGCCGTTCCAGCCAGTCGATGTCGTCGCGCGCCTCCAGCCGTGTCGCCAGGCGCTGCCAGTCGTCCATCAAGAGCACCGCGCCGAAATGCGGGATCGGCACGACAATGCCGTCGACCTTGCCGTCGCTGGGGGCCTGTGCGGCCTGCGGCCGCAGATGCGCCGACATCTGGTGACCGTAGAGGTCGAAGTCGACCCAGGTCGCTGACGAGCGGCCGATCGCGCAGCCCAGCACCTCGCCATAGAAAACGCGGGTTTCATCGAGATCACGGACCGGGAAGGCGAGATGGAAAGGCGTCATCGAAATGCTCCGTGCAGGCTGCGAACCGATTTTGCGTCACAGGGTTCGCGGTTTGAACCGTCCGCCCTGCATTTTGATTGAAGCCTATGCCATTGCACAAGCCGGACCGGAACAATAGATGGGTGGGCAACGGCCGCACACCGGCCGCACCAGCAGGATTTCAGGCATGACCGACATATCAGACGCAGCAAAATTGACCGACCGCGTCGCGGCCCTGGTCGAGGCTGCCAAAAAGGCCGGCGCCGATGCCGCCGACGCGGTGGCCGTGCGCGGCCGCTCGACCGGTGTGTCGGTGCGTCTCGGCAAGGTCGAGGCTACCGAAGCTTCCGAAAGCGAGGATGTGGCGCTGCGCGTTTTCGTCGGCGGCCGCGTGGCGAGTGTCTCGGCGACAGCGGCGTCCGACCCGAAACCGCTGGCCGAGCGCGCCGTGGCGATGGCGAAAGTGTCGCCGCAGGATCCCTATCAAGGGCTGGCCGATCCGGCATTGCTCGCCAAACAGACGCGCGATCTCGACCTGTTCGACGCCACCGAAGTGTCGGCAGACCAGTTGAAGGAAGCCGCATTGGCGGCGGAAGCGGCAGCGCTTGCCGTCAAGGGCGTGACCAATTCGGCCGGCGCCAGCGCCGGTGCCGGGCTGGGCGGCCTGGTGCTGGCCACCTCGCACGGCTTCCTCGGCCACTATGTCGGCTCGCGTTTTTCGCGCTCGGCCAGCGTTATCGCCGGCAAGGGTCATGC
>NZ_RZRW01000065.1:0-16196 GCF_003998745.1 Mesorhizobium sp. M7A.F.Ca.US.014.04.1.1
AACCCGGGCCGCGCAGGGCGCGGCGGCAGTCGGATAGATCGCCGTCGCACAGCCCATCCCGACCAGCCAGTCGCCGTCGCGCATCGAGCCGACCTTGGGATCGCGCTTCGACCAGCCAAAGGCCTCCGACGCCTGGTCGTAGCACTTGATGAGTGAGCGGCTGGAAAATGGCTTGCCTCCGATGGGCTCCTTCTCCGGTTCATTGATGCGACGAAACTCGACAGGATCCATGCCGAGGGCCACGGCCATTTCGTCCATGGCGTTTTCCAGCGCGTAGACATAAGGCGTCTCCGGCGGCGATCGCATGTAGCCAGGCGTGTTGCGGTCGGCATGAACCAGCGAAACATGCGTCAGAACGGCGCCGTAATTGTACATGCGCGCGGTGGCGGACGTGCCGCCGACGACATAAGGGTCGGGGCGTGACGTCACCTCCCAGGCCTCATGTCCGAACGCCGTGATGCGGCCGTCCTTGCCGGCGCCCATGCGGATCCGATGCCGCGTTTCGGCGCGATAGGTCTGCGTACCGAAGGCTTGCATGCGATTGACGACGCAACGAACCGGGCGGCCAATGCGTCGCGCCGCGACGGCAACGATAGCGGTGCGTGCCGTCATCGGCCCCTTGGAGCCGAAGGCGCCGCCGATATAGGGACTGACGATCCGCACATTGGCCGGATCGAGCTTCAGCTGGCGTGCCAGTTCCACCTTCCAGCCGGTAACGTTCTGGCTGGGCTCGTGTATGGTCAACTGGTCGCCTTGCCATATTGCGGTGGTCGAAAACAGTTCGATCGGATTGTGATGCTGGGTCGGTGTCGAATATTTTTCGTCGATCTTTACCGTCGCATCCGCCCAGGCGGCATCGAAATCACCGGCCTTCGCATCCTCCTTGAACATAGGGTTTTTGCCGGCAGCCGGCTCCATCTTCACGCCCTTGGAATCAAAGCTGGCGGCGGGCCGTTCGTCCTCATAGTCGGCGCGGATCAACATTGCGGCTTCCTCCGCCGCCTCGAAGGTCTCGGCAACCACCAGAGCGATGATCTGACCGTCGTGAAAAACCGTCTTGTCGTGCAAAGGCCCGATCGAACTTGCGCCGGTGTTGCCGAATTTCGGCGTGTCGGTCTTGTCCATATCGTCATAGGTGACGATGTCCAGCACACCGGGTACGGCCCGGGCGTCTTTCGTGTGAAGTCCCGAAACCTTGCCCCGGGCAATGCTGCTGGTGGCAAGGGCACCGTAGGCGACGTTGGCCGTGACGATGTCGGCGGGATAGCCGGCCTGTCCGGTAACTTTTAGCCGGGCGTCAATGCGGACAACCGGATCGCCCTGGTTTTCCCTGGGGGCGGGTGCAGCTTGGTTCATGGCTCAGCCCTTCATATCCCGGGTTTCGAGCAGCGCCCGCACCAGCGTGCGCTTGCCGAGCGGTATCTTGAATGCGTTATGCTCGCGCGGTCTGGCATCGGCGAAGGCAGCCTCGGCAGCCTCTTGCGCCGCGGCTTCGTCAAGCACTTTGCCCTGTAGCGCGTCCTCTGCTTCGCGCGCCCGCCACGGCACCGTCGCCACACCACCAAGCGCAATGCGCGCACTCCTTACCGTCTCGCCATCCATGTCGAGCGCAACAGCCGCGGACGCCAACGCAAACGCGTAGGATTCGCGATCACGAATCTTCAGATAGCGCGACCGGCTGCTCCACCGTTCGAGCCGCACTTCGATGGCGGTTATGAGCTTGTCGGCGGCGAGATCCGTCTCGATGTCGGGCGTGTCGCCCGGCCGTTTGTGCAGCTTGGCAAATGCAAGCGTGCGCCTTCCCCGCGGACCTTCGATCTCGACGGTGGCATCGAGCGCAACCAGCGCCTGCGCGAAATCGCCGTGATACGTGGCGATGCAGGCATCGCTCGTACCCAGCACGGCGTGTTGGCGATTGGACCCTTCCATCGCAGCGCAACCGGAGCCGGGTTCGCGCTTGTTGCACGGCCAGGAAATCTCTCGAAAATACTCGCAGCGCGTACGTTGCAGCACATTGCCGCCCAGGCTCGCCATGTTGCGAAGCTGACCGCTGGCGGCGAATTTCAGGCTGTCGGCAAGGGCGGGGCAACGCCGCCGGACGTCATCGTTGTCGGCTGCTTCACCCATGCGGACCAGTGCACCAAACCGGATCGTGTTATCGTTTATCCTGATCTGCCGCAAGGCTGGCTCGGCAAGAGTGTTGAGGTCAAGCAGTCGGTCCGGCCGCGCGACACCGAGCTTCATGTAGTCGGCCAGATTGGTGCCGCCGGCGATGAATTGCGTGTCGGCGCCGGTTGGCGGAACGCGCACGGCATCGACACGGGATGCCATGGCGATTGCAGCGGAGACGCTGGTTGGTCTTTCATAAACGAAGGGGCGCATCCTAAGCCCTCCTGATCTCGTCGCGCGCCTGGACGATCGCCGCAACGATGTTGGGATACGCCGCACAGCGACATAGATTGCCGCTCATATATTCGCGAATGTCATCTTCCGATCCAGCATGGCCTTCGTTGATGCAACCGATTGCGGACATGATCTGACCCGGTGTGCAATAGCCGCATTGAAAGGCATCGTGGTCGACGAAGGCCTGCTGGACCGGATGCAGTTCCCCGTCCGTCGAGGCCAGGCCTTCCACCGTTGTGATCTCCCGCCCCTGGTTCATGACGGCAAAGCTCAAGCAGGACAGTACCCGCTTTCCATCGATCAGAACCGTGCAGGCGCCGCACTGACCGTGATCGCAACCTTTCTTGGTGCCGGTCAGGCCGACGTGGTCGCGCAGAGCGTCAAGCAGGCTGGTTCGATTGTCGAGCGCGAGATTGTAGGTCTGTTTGTTGATACGCATTGAAACCGCCGACAAGTCGCGCGGTTCGGCTGGCTTTGCGGACGCTGGCTGGGCAGCTCTCGTCGGGGAATTCACAAGCGGCATCGCCGCCGCCGCCGAAACAGAGGCCGTCATGAACATGCGTCTGCTCAGGCCACTGGACATCTTGGCATCGGGCATGGCTGGCTCCGGGCTGGCTGGGTCTCAAGCGGCCCAAACCAGTCGCGGAGGACAAAGTTCCCTCCTCACGAGCCTGTGATCCTTTTTCTGCTGGCGGGATCGATATAACCGGAACCTCGCCTGTCGAGCGATGGTTGTGTGCCAAGAGCCGGTGTGTGCCAAGGGCCGGAAGGAGGCGATCATGAGCGATGGTCGGCATGACAAGGACGGTGACAATGGACCTGTGTTCTCTGCGGAGCAGGCGAGACAGGGCGAGATCATCCTGCGAACGCGCACGCGTCGGGTTATGTTCATAGCCGGCTTGGTCGGTATCGTGATCCTGGCCATCGTGGTCAGGTTGGCAATCGGCTGAACCAATTCCGCCAGGCGCGAAACCGTGCCCGGTCGCCAGGAACCTTTTACGACCAGTTGTCGTTGACTGGCCACGGTCAAAACTCCTGGGAGTTCTCCCGTGGACGCGAAAACCCAAACCGAAGAATCTGAAACCGGCGACACGCACGCCACGTCACGCAGGGCCACCTCAGAGGCGGCGCCAAAGCACCGGAGAGACGTCGGTCAGGAGCACAAGCAGGATAAGCAGGCCGGAGAACCAAAGCCCAGCCTGCTGAGCTTCCCTCGGCGGCACCCTTACATATCCATCGCCATCCTGCTCGCAGTGCTGCTGATTGCCGTAGGGCTGGTCTTGTGGTGGCTGGACGCGCGTCAGTATGAATCGACCGACGATGCTTTCATCGACGCCCGCACGGTGACGATCGGTGCCGAGATATCGGGTCGTATCACCGATGTCGCGGTCACCGACAACCAGTCTGTGAAAGCCGGCGACGTGCTCTTGCGCATCGACGACAGCGACTATCAGGCAAGCCTGGCGGAAGCCGACGCCGGTGTGGCCTCGGCGCAGGCCGAGATCGTCGATGTCGGTGCACAGATCGAAGCACAAAACGCCAAGATCGATGCGGCACAGAAGCAGGTGGCGCAGGCCCAGGCCGCGCTCGAGTTTGCCAAAGCGGAGGACAAGCGCAACCGTGAGCTGCTGGCCAAGGGAACCTCCACCCAACAGCAGGCGGAACAGGCCGCTTCTACCCTGCGCCAGGACCAGGCCGCCCTCGACAGCGCCGGAGCAAACGTGGCAGCCGCGAAAAGCCAGGTCACTGTTCTGCAAGCACAGACCAAGAGCGCGCAAGCAAAGCTCAATCAAGCCAAGGCCAGCCAGGAGCAGGCCCGCACCATGCTGTCGCGCACCATCATAACCGCGCCTGTCGCCGGTCGCGCCACCAGTATCACGGCCGCCAAGGGCACCTACGCCCAGCCTGGTCAGGTGCTGATGATGTTCGTTCCCGACGAGGTCTGGGTGAAGGCTAATTTCAAGGAGACCCAGCTTGATCTGATGCGGCCGGGACAGCCCGTCGACATCGATATCGACGCCTATCCCGAAAAGAACTTCCACGGCCGCGTCGACAGCATCCAGGCGGGCAGTGGCACCGCCTTCAGCCTGCTGCCGGCCGAGAATGCCACCGGCAACTTCGTCAAGGTGGTGCAGCGCGTGCCCGTGAAGATCGTCTTCGACCGACCGCCGGGCGTGCTGCTGGGTCCAGGCCTGTCGGTGGTGCCGACAGTCAAGGTGAGATGAGCGCCGTCGAAATGGCTGGTGAACGGAGCGAAACCCGGTCCGCCGCCGGCGGGCGCAATCCGTGGCTGATCGCAGTCGTCGTCTCGATCGCCACCTTCATGCTGGTGCTCGACACCTCGATCGCCAACGTGGCGCTGCGCAACATCGCCGGCAGCCTCGCGGCCGGGATGGACGAAAGCACCTGGGTGATCACCACCTATCTGGTCGCGAATTCCGTGATCATCCCGGTTAGCGGCTGGTTGGCCAGCGTCATCGGCCGCAAGCGTTACTACATGCTTTGCGTGGCGATCTTCACCATAGCGTCGCTGCTGTGCGGCCTGGCGCCCAATCTGGAAATGCTCATCGTCTTCAGGATCCTGCAAGGCCTCGGGGGCGGCGGCATGGCACCCAGCGAACAATCCATTCTCGCCGACACCTTTCCACCCGAAAAACGCTCCCAGGCATTTGCTCTTTACGGCATTGCCGTCATCGTCGCACCGACAGTCGGGCCGACCATCGGCGGTTGGCTGACCGACCATTTCTCCTGGCACTGGATATTCTTCATCAATGTCCCGTTCGGCATCATGTCGCTTGCCTTGGTGCAGTGGCTGGTGGTCGAGCCTGATGTGCTCGAGCGCGAACGGCAGGAACGGTTGAAGGGCGGCCTCAGAATAGACTGGGTCGGTTTCATCCTGGTCGCCACGGCACTCGGCTGCCTGGAGATCTTTCTCGATGAGGGCCAGCGCAACGACTGGTTCGCATCAGGTTTCATCGTGACCTTCGCGGCGATTTCGGCGGTCTCATTTCTGCTGCTGATCCCGTGGGAATTCAGTCACCGCGATCCGATCGTCGACGTCCGCCTGCTGTTCAGCCGCCAGTTCGGCACATCGTTCCTGGTGATGATGGCAGTGGGCGCCGTGCTGTTCAGCACCACCCAGTTGATGCCGCAACTGCAGCAGACCGCCTTCAACTATACGGCGACCCTGTCGGGCCTGTCGATGATGCCGGGTGGCATCGCAATGTTGATGCTTATGCCGATTTCCGGATTTGCCGGCGCCATCGTCCAGCCCAAATACCTGATCATGGCAGGCATGTCCGTCGTCGCTGTCGCGCTCTGGCATATGACATCGCTCACCCCGGACGTCAGTTTCGGCTTCTTTGCCTTCGCGCGCATCTTCCTGATGATCGGTTTGCCCTTCCTGTTCATCCCCATCTCGACGGCGGCTTACGTCGGTCTTGCTCCGCAGCAGACGAACCAGGCGTCGGCACTCATCAACGTTGCCCGTAACATCGGCGGAAGCATCGGTGTGTCGCTGTCCAACACGGTGATAGCCCAGAACGCGCAAATCCATCAGGCAAACCTCGTCGGCCACACGGCACAGTCGTCACCGGCCTACCAGCAGGTTCTGCGTCAGGCGACCGAGCACTTCGTGGCTCAAGGCTCGCCGATGATCGACGCAAAACAGCAGGCGCTCGGCTGGATAGGACAGTTGATAGCGCGGCAGGCCTCATTGCTCGCCTATATCGATGTCTTTCGATATTGCGCGGTAGCGACCGCACTGCTCGTTCCTCTCGCCTTGCTGCTGCGCTCTCCCCGGCCCGAAAAGCGTTAGCTCGCGCCGCGGCGGTGTATGGCGCTGCCCCGCCATGCGGCCTCGGCTTCGCGAACTTATGTTGGAACCACCGCGTCGGGTCGACGTTCAGCCCTTGTTCAACAGGAGGAGCTGGCCATGCCACGAGGCGACAAATCGAAGTACACTGACAAGCAGGAGCGTAAAGCCGACCACATTGCCGAAGGTTATGAGAAGCGCGGGGTTTCCGACAAGGAGGCAGAGCGGCGCGCATGTGCAACCGTCAACAAGGACGATGGCGGTGGCAAGAAGGAAGGCGGTTCGGGCCGCGGCAAACACACGGGCCATCCGGCGGCGCACAAAGGCGGCAAAAGCGGCGGCAAGGCATCGGCATCACGGTCTGCCGCAAGCCGATCGGAATCGGCAAAGAAAGCTGCAGCGACCCGCAAGCGCAATGCGGAACACCGTGCCCATTGATCTGACGGCGGCGCTCAATGGGGCCGAACGATGGAAGGACAGGGATGAAATCGCAGCTCGTCAATGAGATCGGCGGACAAAGGACATTTGTCCTGGTGCTCGACCCAGGCGAAGAAGCGTTCGCGGCACTGACCGCCTTCGCGGTCGACCAGAAGATCGGCAGCGCGTCCCTGACCGCCATAGGGGCTTTCGAAAAAGCCACCGTGGGCTGGTTTGATCCGGACGCGAAGACCTACCGCAAAATCCCTATCGACGAACAGTGCGAGGTTCTGAGCGCGATCGGCGATGTCGCACTGGGTGATGACGATAAGCCCAGCCTGCACGTCCATGCGGTGCTGGGATTGAGCGATGGCACCACCCGGGGTGGACATCTGCTTGATGGCATCGTTCGGCCAACGCTCGAAATCACCCTGGTGGAAGCGCCCGGCCATCTGCGCCGCAGCAAGCGCCCGGATCTCGGTGTCGCGCTCATCGATCTGGACGATTGATCTACAGCCGCTCTAGCTCGTTCTCAGGCCTTCTTGCTCCGCTCAGCAGGTGCTGTGTCCGGGGCCGCTTCCCACCCGAACACGCTGCGCCCGCCAAGCAGATGCGACTGGTCGAATTCTCCCGCGACAATTTCCTTCAGGCTGAGGCCGGTGACGTATCGTTCGACTTGCCGCGACTGATCGTCGAGCCGCCTCAAGGCGCCGATTTCTTCATCGCGACCGAGCTTTGCCTTTTGCACGGCCGACTTCAGCACGCCGATCGTCTCGTCATAGACCTTAAGCGGCACAGGGAACGGGTGCCTGTCCTTGCCGCCATGCGCCAGCGAGAAGCGGCCGGGATCGGAAAAGCGGCAAGGCGCGCCATGCACCACCTCGGCAACGAGGGCCAGCGCGCGCACCGTGCGCGCGCCGACGCCGGGGACCAGAAGGAGCTCGGCGAAATCGGTGGGACCGCGGTCCGCGGCGGCGGCGATATTGCCGTGAAGACGATGCATGACGACATCGCTTTCGCGAACGTCGTGATGGGCCGGCATGACCAAATGCGGCAGCAGCGGCTGCTCCGGTTCCTGCCGGCGCCTCGGCTCCGCGCAACGCTCCAATGCTGCAAGCTCGCCCAGGATGCGATCGGGTCCGAGCTCCTGCAAAAGGTTCAGTTGCCCTTGGCGCGACGCGTCGGCGCGCCTGTCGGTCAGGTTGACGATCTCGCCTTGATTGATGCCCTCGATGGCGGCATGCGGCTGGTCGACAAAACTCTTGAGCCCCTCGGAGAGCCAATGGTAGCGGCGCGCCACCTTGCTGTCACCGTTCATGCCTTGCTGCACCACGACCCAGCGACCGTCATCGGTGACGATGAAACCATGCAGGTAAAGATCGAAACCGTCCTGGACTGCGGCGCTGTCGACCTTGGCGACAAGACGGCTGACGGTGGCCAGGCCCGCTCCGTCAAAGCCGACGCGTTGGCCGATGGCTTCGAGTTCATGCGGGGTTTTTCGCGAATGCGCGCCGCGACCACCGCAGACATGAATGCCGAGCTCGCCGGAAAGCGGCGTGAGGCCACGCTTCAAAGCGCCCACGACGCTGGTCGTGATCCCCGACGAATGCCAATCCATGCCCATGACAGCACCAAAGGACTGGAACCAGAACGGATGCGCCAGCCGTCGCAGCAGTTCGTCTCGACCATAGTGATGAATGATCGCTTCGCACATCACGGCGCCAAGACGCGTCATGCGGTCGCCGAGCCATTTTGGCACGCGCCCGCCATGGAGTGGAAGATCAGCACTTCCCGATCGTTGCGTCACGTCTGCTATCCGTTCTGGTGTCCGTTATTCTCTTAACAGATAGGCAGCCAAACCGCGCAAGGAAGCATGGACACTTTCCGCCGAGCCGAGTTGGCGAACGTCAAGTCCAGTTCGAGAGAACCGTTTCCATCTCAACCGTCTCGACCTGCTGCGCGAAACGTTGGTGGTAAACGGTCAGCAGTGCGTCGTGGGTTGAATCGGAAGAACTGCATAGCGCGTCCGTGACGAGAACCACGCGATAGCCGAAATCGATGGCTCCGAGCACCGTGGCCAGAACGCAAACATCCGTTTCGCCACCGGTGATGACGAGCGTATCGATGCCGCGCTCCACCAGGAAGGCTCTGAGGCGCCCTTCGAACCAGGGCGAGTAGATGTGCTTGTCGATGATCGCCGCTGGCGGGCAGTAGCCGGCTAAAGACGGCAACAGTTCGGTCATTTCAGGCCCGATCGTCTCGATCGTCTGTGAAGCCCAGCGCTCATAATAGCGCTTCCAGGTGCCGACGCCCTGCCCCGGCTTCTTGGCTGGCAGGAAGCGTGTAAAGACCGTCTGCGGCGCGCGTCTTTCGACCAGCGTCTCGATCTGCGGGAGAACCCGGGTGATCCAGGGTGTTGCCCATTGAGACGGCTCGGCAAACAGCCGCTGCATGTCCACGCAGACATGCATGCATCGATCGCCCAGGGGACCGTATGCCAGCCCCGGCATCGACATCAGTGCGTCTCCGACCGGCCAAGCATTCCTGACTCCTCATTTTGCCAGCAAAGACACGCAACGCCGCGCGCAAGCACTGGTTCCTGAGATAGCCAACAGGAACCGACGCAAATGACCGGCGTTTTCGCTGTGATGAATGGAGGTGCTCGCATGAGACCGCGCGAGAGGCGTTGGAGCCGCAAGTCAACCGGGGCGCCAAAATGGAACTGAGCGGAGGATGTCTCTGCGGCACGATCCGCTTCCGCGTTGGAAGCGAACCGAGAGTGCATTACTGCCATTGTGATATGTGCCGGCGAGCGACCGGCAGTGCGTTCGCGGTTCTGGCCTGGGTGCCTTCCCAAAGCGTGACCTGGACCGATGCGACGCCGACCTATCGCAGGTCTTCGCCGATTGCCTGCAGGGGGTTTTGCTCCGCCTGCGGATCGCCGCTCAGCCTCGCCTATGACGCATCGCCGGGAGAGATCGCGCTTCATGTCGGAACGTTCGACGATCCGGCTCGCCTGGAGCCGCGCTACAATTATGGATCGAGGCAGCGACTTGGCTGGGTTTGCTGCGGAATGGACCTGCCGCACCACGACACCGAGGAGCGATGGTGAAACCATGTCTGAAGGGGAAGCCTGATGAGCATGTTTTACCGGGCGGCCAAGATTGCCGAAGAGGTCCACCAGGCACAGCGCGACAAGACCGGGCGACCTTATATCGAGCACTGTCGCCGTGTCGTTGACGCGGTCGAAACCAAGGATCAGAAGGTCGTCGCCTATCTCCATGACGTCCTGGAAAAGGGCGAAGGCTGGGACCGGACCAGGTTGGAAGAGGCCGGTTTTGGCCCGACGATCGCGTCGGCCGTCGACGCCATGTCGCGTAGGGACGGCGAGGATTACTTCGCGTTCGTGCGACGAGCGGCATCGAATCCATTGGCGCTGCCGGTGAAGCGCGCGGATCTGGCGGACAATATCTGGCAGGCACGACAGGCCGGGGCATCAACCGTCAGATACGAGGAGGCACTACGCATCCTTGATGAAGAGTTTCCACGCGGTTAGCACCTGCCTTGAATTTCAGCTCGCGCCGATGAGAACGGGCAATCTACTCCGTGACGTGGGGCGTATGCCTTCTGTCCTCCGCGGGCTCGACATCGATGCGCGCCTTTTCCGGATCGAATGCACCATGACGTGCAATGGCCCGCGCCGCGGTTTCAGGCGTCTCGTACGCCCACATGAAATCGTCAGCCGAGCTGCCCACGGCATGGACGCGCCAGTAGCTCGCGGTACCTTTCAAAGGGGAGCGGCTGGTGGTGTTCGTTTTTTCGAAAAGGTCAAAATAGGTGTCTTCGAAAGGAATATAGAACACGGGCTCATGTCCTTCTTCCTGAAGCACTTTCGCCCGTTCCGTGGCAGCGACTATGGCGTCGGAAAATCGTACCGTCACCGTGCCCGCAAACGGTTCTATGGCCAACTGGCCAGCATGGTGTCTTGAGATTGCGCCTGAAGCTTGCATCCAAATTCTCCCTGGCTGCCGATTGATTGCGAGACCGCATTTCGGTTCGTCATGCATGGAGACGAAATGCGCGGCGATGCGTCAGGTTCCGGCCTTTACTATGGGGTCGATGGCGCCCCTCCTTCAGCGCTTGCCATGGCTATCGAGAAACGCAGCCAACATTCGCGAAACCTGATCAGAAGCCTCACGCGTCGGGAAGTGTCCGATGCCATCCAGCACCACCCGCCTGTAGAACGCGGTGAAATGCTCTTCGAGCCCCTCTGAAGACTGGGCAAACACAACGCGGTCGTCACCACCGTGAAGCGTCAGGATCGGCACGGTGATGATCTTGACCGTTGCTTGCCGGCGGGCGAGTTCAGCATAACGCGGATCGGGCTCGGCCTCTTCCCACCGGACCCGATAGGAATGCAACGTCACATCCGCCCAGTCAGGATTTTCGAACGAGCTCGCAACGCCATCGAAAATGGCGTCGTCGAACCAGCCTAATGGACCCCAGCTGTCCCACTGATACCTGGCGAATTCCTTGCCGTTCTTTCGTACGAACTCGGCGCCCCGTGCGGTCGCCATGAA
The DNA here is from genome assembly GCF_003998745.1 of Mesorhizobium sp. M7A.F.Ca.US.014.04.1.1. Taxonomy (NCBI): domain Bacteria; kingdom Pseudomonadati; phylum Pseudomonadota; class Alphaproteobacteria; order Hyphomicrobiales; family Phyllobacteriaceae; genus Mesorhizobium; species Mesorhizobium sp. M7A.F.Ca.US.014.04.1.1. The sequence goes on from NZ_RZRW01000065.1 coordinate 11,215, forward strand.
CCATTGATACCAAAATGCTTTCGCCTGTTCGGGCGTCGGCGTTGCTGGTTTGCCTGGTTGCCAGCCGAGGGACAGCGCAGCGCAGCACTTGATGCGGTCCGGAAAAACCGACGCGAGCAGATAGGATATCCGAGCGCCCCAATCATGTCCGACAACTGCAAAGCGGCTGATGCCAAGCGCATCTGCAAAATCCAGCACATCCTGCGCCATCGCGGCAATCTCGCCCGAGCGCATGGTTTCTTTCGACAGGAACGATGTCGGCCCAAAGCCTCGCAACCAAGGGGAAAACGTCCGGAAGCCAGCTTCATGAAGCATCGGCGAAATACGAGCGTATGTCGTCGCGTCGTCGGGCCAGCCATGCAGCAGGATAACCGGGGCGCCGTCCTGCGGTCCACCATCGAGATAGGCGACGCGCAGCAGAGGTGTGTCGCAATGTGAGACGGAGTTCATTTGCTCTGAGGCACCGTAGCTGGCTGGTCGCCGCCAGTCGTGGGGCCTGGTCTGGCGGCCTGATCAACCTGTGGGTTCTTGTTGCTGGTGGCTTTCATCGGCTCGGTGTTGTTGTCGCAGGCGCCGAGCGCAAGGGCAGCGGCCAAGACCAGGAATGAAAAGAACCTCTTCATCGAAACCTCCTCTGGTTGATGCCCGGCAAACGAGGTTCCGCCAATTTGGTTGCCCGACCGGGGTCCTCAAGACGCCATGGGATTGCCGATCAACGCTTCGAGCTATTGGAATCGGCCGCAACTGTCGGGTCAGGCAGAACCGGGCCACGTTCAGTCTCCGAACCCTCAGCTTCGATCTCCTGCACGGCCCGATCCCAGTGCTCCTGCTCGCGGCCTACCGGCCGGCCCTCTTGTTCCCAGATTTCATAGGCCCGTCGTTTGATCTTTTCTTCCCTGCTGTCCATGGCTAGATCCTCCAATTCGTCAGTCTCAATTCCGGGCCATATTTTTTGTTCCTCCTCTGTCGGCAACAGCCGCTGCCGGATTTCGGGAAGGCCCTTGTGGATTGCATGGGATGACCGGCTTGGTAAATTTCGTACCGATATTTTTTCGTGACACACCTATGCTCGCAGTTTTATGAATCAGGATATCGGCCAGCGCCGAGCACGTCCCTCTCCGATCCCACTGCCCGGCGCTCAACGCCGGATCGCTCGTCGCATCGACATGGCGGGCTGTTGCTTCGATTGGAGGTGACGCTCATGCGGGAATTGCCGAAAGACATCGACGCCGATGTGGTCATCGAAATCAGCAAGCTGCTGGACGACAGCCCGCTTTTCGTCCCGGTGCGGGTTCATGAACTTGCGGCCAGGGTGAGGCAGAGGGTGAAGACCGGCCTGCCAGACCTTTCGATTGAAGAACTGATCGTGGAGATGGCCTCCGTACGTCAGCTGGCCATGGCCTTTGATCTGCCTGGATCGGAGAATGTCGTGCAAATCCCGGTGCGGTATCGCCGCTAGCACTGCGACATCAAACGCTCCATCCGGAGGTCAGAACAAGCGACGCCTCAAACATCTGCGCACCGATCTCATCGCGTACCTTGACGGTTATCTTGACGAAATCGCAGTCGGGCATTTCGTCTTGGGCGACATCCTGCAAAATACGAATTGCTTCCGCTCTGGCTTGTTCCCGGGATTCGAACAGCTGCCCGTCATCGTCGGGTACCGTGCCGTCACCGTTTTGAAGATCAAAATAGTACCGTTTCATTTTTCCTGCCGCGCTGGAACATCTGGCGTTTCAATGATTCCGCTTCATGGTGGTTCCTGCCCGCTGGCCGTGCTGGTGACGACGTGGTCGTTCAACGCACCGCAGGGCGAAGCGCCGATATGAAAAGCACCAGCAACGCCAAGGCGTTGAGGCCTGCGGCGATGGCATGCGAATACTCCCATTGGCGCCGCAGCAGCTCCCAGTTTTCAGGGAGGACAGTCCAGTTCCGGGTCGCCTGATTGATTGGATAGGTCAGCGTCCAGAAGGCAAACTGCGTGGCGCCGATGCTTAGAAAGGCGACAACAACCAAGCCGAAAGATGCGCTCGCTCGATAGAGCAGGATCGCCAGGGCGGCCGTGGAGAGCAATGCTCCCAGCACCACGATGCCGAACAGGCTCCATCCATCATAGGCGCGCTGCGCAGCCAGATAGTTTGGCCCGTCGAGCTTCATCTTGTTGAACATAGCGAAGAAATGCGCGGCGGCCGGAGCGAAAGCCAGGGCAACGAAAATGAAGCTGACCACTCTCAGACTATAGATTGCCATGTCGGTCTCCTCTCCGGAGACAGCTAGGGCAATCGCCAAGGTTGAAAAGGTCGCTTTAACGGCGGCTTCCGCCCGCGATCGTATGATCTCAAGCGGGGTCGTTTTTTAGCACTCACGCATCTATCTCGGAACATTTTTTTTGGGTGCTGGTTCTACCCAGTGAAGGGACGAACCTTACCCAGGGAGATTTCCCATGAAACGTGTTCTCATTACCAGCATGCTGGCCATCGGGCTCGGCTGTGGAACGGCGGCGGCTCAGACACAACAGACCGAAAGCCAATCTGGCGCAGACGCCAACTGCGCTTCCGGGCAGGCTGACTGCCAGAACGGCTCCAAGATGGGCGAGCAGGCCCAGGGCAAAGCCAAGCTGAAGACCGACGAGCAGGCTCAGGGCAAGGCCGGCACCACCACCGACCAGCAGGCCCAGGGCAAGGCCAAGATGCAGACCGACGAGCAGGCTCAGGGCAAGACCGGCACCACCACCGACCAGCAGGCCCAGGGCAAGGCCTCGACACAGGATACGACGTCGACCGGTTCCATCAACAACGTGACGGTGGAGCAGAAAACCCAAGTCACTCAGATTATCCGGGAGACGAAGGTCGAGCCTGTGTCCAATGTCAATTTTGACATCAGCGTCGGCGTCGAAGTTCCGCGGCACAAGGTCAGGCTGCATCGGCTGCCGGCTCGTATCGTCAAGATCGTTCCCGCTTACGAAAGCTACGAGTATTTCGTGCTTGCGGACGGTCGGATCGTCATCGTTGATCCGGATACGTTCAAGATCGTGCTGATTTTGACCTGATATGTCCGACGAGTGGTCCGCCCTCCAGAGGGCGGACCGTCATTGCCGGACTGCTATGGATTCAAAGCAACTCCGAAGAGAACCGCAAGCGGCAGGTGATACAATCTGCCACCGCATGGCGGACTCGGCTAGAGACGCCCGAGCACGACCAGGATTATGACTATAAGCAGCAGAAGACCGAGGCCGCCGCCCCCGTAATAGCCGGTGCCGTAGAATGGCCCGCCGCCAAGTCCACTAAAGCCGCCAAGCAATGCGATAATCAGAATGATGATAAGAATTGTGCCGAGACCCATGACTTGCTCTCCTGTTTGCGGCTTCGCGCCGTGTAGACGGAGCGGCGGTCGCCGGCTGATGAGAATATGAACTCGCTACAAGCCTTCCTGTTCCCGATTGAGACCTCATCGACGCTGCAATGTCTGGCCGCTCAAAGTTGTTTAGGCGAACAAAGGTCATCCCGAGACGCCCGAATAGCCCTGGTCTTTCAGCAATCCAGCGAGATGGGCGGCGTTTGAGGCTGCCATTTCGATCGCACCCGAGACTTTTTCCGGAGTTGCCGGCAGGTCGACATAGTTGACGTCCTCCATCGCCTCGCCAACCCAGTAGACCCCGCCATTGGCCGGGATGGTGAAGCCGACATCGTTCAATGCCTGAAAGCATTCCGCGTGGCAGTGATGCGCACCGTCCTCATTACCGACGATGGCCACCAGGGCCACCTTTCCTGCTGCCGGCATTCGCCCTCTGTCATCCGTCTCCTCGAGAAAGGCATCCATCCGCTCCAGGACGCGCTTGGCCACACTCGAGGGCTGGCCAAGCCAGATCGGAAGCCCGAGCACGAAGATGTCGGCCGCCAGTATCTTCTTTCTGAGTTTCGGCCAATCGTCGCCCTCGCCCATGTCGGAGAGCACGCCGGGCTTGATATCGTGGCTGAGCGCACGCACGATCTCGCCCTTCACATCGTATTGCATCAACGCCGCCAGGACATCGGCGAGCAACCGATCGGTGGAGGATTTTTCCCTGTCGTTCGAAGCTTTGAGCGAGCAATTGAGTGCGAAGGCCGTAAGCGGCATGTGAATCTCCCTGCATTGTCCTAATTGCAAACCGCCGCGACGACTTCGCGACTGCCCATTCGCCCGTTGCGGGATCGCCCGGCATTCTAACGCCAGGGTTAAATGCTTGTTCCGCAGGCGGACCAACAGGGCCGGTGGATGGCCCCCTCCTCCCACTTGGTGACGGTCGAGCCGGCTCAGAAAGCGGGCTGGTCCTTGAGCACAGACGTTGGAGAACGGACAGCGGCGAGCGACGCAGATTGAACTGGTGGGGCAACCTATTCGTTCGCTCTTCGTTTTCTTCTGAGTTCCCGAAAATGGATAGACGATGCTCGTCCAGACCCTCGAAGCAGGCGATATGCAGCTGGCGGTATCCACGGCCGGCGATCCGCGCCGACCGGCCTTGATCCTTCTGCACGGCTGGCCCCATTCCCGGAAAATCTATGATGGTGTGCTCGATGAACTCGGCACGCGATACTTTACGCTGGCTTTCGATCTTCCGGAGATCGGTGAATCGCGTGGCACTCCGCCGTCGGCGGAAAAGAAGGTTCTTGCCGATATTGTGATTTCAGCCGCCGAGGCGCTTGGGGCCAAATCCATCGTCGTTGCAGGCTTCGATGTGGGCGGCATGATTGCCTTCGCTGCTGCTCGCCATCATGGCGGTCGCATCGTCGGCGCGGTGCCGATGAATACGGTTATCCCCGGCCTTCATCCATGGACGAAGGTAGTCGCAAACCCGGGCATCTGGCACTTTGCGTTTCATGCGGTGCCTGAGTTACCGGAGTTGCTGGTGACGGGCCATCAACGCGCCTACTTCGATTTTTTCTTCGATCTGCTCGCCGGCCGTCCCGAAGCATTGACCAATGAAATGCGGGAGACGTTGACGC
>NZ_RZRW01000650.1:0-2998 GCF_003998745.1 Mesorhizobium sp. M7A.F.Ca.US.014.04.1.1
TCGATGCGGTAGTGGAAATCGAACAGCCGCTCGGTGCGCGAGCGCTCGAATACGACCGGATCGAAGGGTGCCAGCAAGGCGCGGGCCTCGACTTTGCGCGGCAGACGGGCGTCCCGGTGAAGATAGGCCGGCTTGTCCCAGCCTTCGACACGCACCGGCAGCAACTCGCCCGTTTCAACCAGTTCCTCCAACCGGCCTTTCATATCGGCCGGCGACAGGCGGAAATAGTCGCGCAAATCGCTTGAAGTCGCCACGCCGTGGGCGCGGGCGGAAATGCGCAGCAATTCGCGGTGCGCGTCCTCAGGCGTCGGCACCGGCAGATCGAGGATCGCCTGCGGCAGCACGCGCTCGGGCAGGTCATAGAAGCGCTCGAAACCGCGGCGGTGCGCCGTGGTGATGCGGCCGGCCCAGAACAGCCATTCGAAGGCGTGTTTGGCATCGCTCCAGCCCCACCAGCCGCCCGAACCTTTCTGGCCCTCCAGCGCGGAAGCGGCGATCGGGCCGCGCTCGGCGACCTCGCGGTAGATCTCTTCGATGTAGGCGGCGTGCTCGCGGCCCCATTTGGCGAGACCCAGATACATTTCCTCGCCCCGCTCGGCGCGCTGCATGCGCCAGCGCATCAGCGGGTATGTCTCGACCGGCAGGAAGGACGCCTCGTGCGCCCAGTATTCGAAAACCGTGCGCTTACGCGTCACGGCCGCGTTGTCGAGCAGCGAGAACGGGTAGGGGCCAAGGCGCGAATAGAGCGGCATATAATGAGCGCGCACCACCGCGCTGACGGAATCGATCTGCAACAGGCCGGTGCGGGAGAGCGTGCGGGCAAAATGCCGGCGGTCGGGCGTGCCGGTCGGGCGAGGATCGAGGAACCCTTGGGCGGCAAGGGCGATGCGCCGGGCCATCGGGAGCGAGATCTTTTCCTTCATGCAGGTATCACTTTGACGTGTTTTGACCGAGGGTCGAATGGCTGATTCCAACCCATGCTAGCAGGGTTTTGGCAGCATTCATGTCAGGAGAGAAAAGTGGAGTAAAAAGCGAAGGAAATCAAACAGGAGCGGATCGGACCAGTTTGCCGCGATATGCCGTCCAGGTCGATGTTTTGAACAAGGTTTGACTTGCTTCGCTGGAAGTGCTGCGCTAACCCTCGCCGCGTTGCAGCATAGGCCCTTAAAACGGTTCAGCGGTTAAACTGTCACGCTTCCGCATTAGGGTCCGGTGCTGTAATCAACGTGGATTGGCGCCAACGGAAAGCCGAGCATGAACGCACTCTTGAGCTCATACCTGCCCATCGTCCTGTTCATAGGCGTGGCGCTGGTTGTCGGCCTGGCGCTGCTGGCCGCGCCCTTCCTGGTGGCCTACCGCAATCCCGATCCCGAAAAGCTTTCCGCCTACGAGTGCGGTTTCAACTCGTTCGACGACGCCCGCATGAAGTTCGACATCCGTTTCTACCTGGTGTCGATCCTGTTCATCATCTTCGACCTGGAAGTAGCCTTCCTGTTTCCGTGGGCGGTGTCGTTTTCGAAGATCGGCATGCTCGGTTTCTGGTCGATGATGGTTTTTTTGGCGGTGCTGACCATCGGCTTTGCCTATGAATGGAAAAAAGGAGCGCTGGAATGGGATTGAACGACAGTTCAGGCACCCTCGTCGCGCCGAAGCCCAAGGGCATCATCGATCCCAACACCGGCAGGCCGGTGGGGGAGGACGATCCCTTCTTCCTCGAGATCAACAACGAGTTGGCCGACAAGGGCTTTCTGGTCACTTCGACCGAGGCGCTCATCACCTGGGCGCGCAGCGGGTCGCTGATGTACATGACGTTCGGCATCGCCTGCTGCGCGGTCGAGATGATCCACACCTCGATGCCGCGCTATGATTCGGAGCGGTTCGGCGTCGCGCCACGCGCGTCTCCGCGCCAGTCCGACATCATGATCGTCGCCGGCACGCTGACCAACAAGATGGCGCCGGCGCTGCGCAAGGTCTACGACCAGATGCCGGAGCCGCGCTACGTCATCTCGATGGGCTCCTGCGCCAATGGCGGCGGCTATTACCACTATTCCTATTCGGTGGTGCGCGGCTGCGACCGCATCGTGCCGGTCGACATCTATGTGCCCGGCTGTCCGCCGAGCGCCGAAGCGCTGCTCTACGGCATTCTTCTCTTGCAGAAGAAGATCCGCCGCACCGGCACGATCGAACGGTAAATCCATGACCGCATCCCTGAGCGAACTGTCGACCTATCTCGGCGAGAAGCTGATCGGCCGCGTGAACGAGGCTGATATCGCCTATGGCGAACTCACCATCCATGTCGAGCCGCGCGATCTGGTCGAGGTGATGACCTTCCTGCGCGACGATGCGCGCTGCCAGTTCATCTCGATCATCGATGTCTGCGGCGCCGACTATCCGTCGCGGGCCAAGCGTTTCGACGTCGTCTATCACCTGTTGTCGCCGAAGCAGAATGTGCGCGTCCGCGTCAAGGTGCAGGCCGACGAGGAAACCATGGTGCCGTCGATCACCGGCGTCTATCCCGGCGCCGACTGGTTCGAGCGCGAGACCTACGATCTCTACGGCGTTTTGTTCTCCGGCCATCCCGACCTGCGCCGCCTGCTGACCGACTATGGCTTCGAAGGCCATCCCTTGCGCAAGGATTTCCCGCTGACCGGCTTCGTCGAGGTGCGCTACGACGACGAGGCCAAGCGCGTTATCTATGAGCCGGTCGAGCTCAAGCAGGAATTCCGCAATTTCGATTTTCTGTCCCCGTGGGAAGGTACGGATTACGTGCTGCCGGGTGACGAGAAGGCAAAGCAGTAAATGGCTGAAACCTCCGTCCGCAACTTCAACATCAATTTCGGCCCGCAACACCCCGCGGCGCACGGCGTTTTGCGCCTTGTGCTGGAGCTGGACGGCGAAGTCGTCGATCGCGTCGATCCGCATATCGGACTGCTGCATCGCGGTACCGAAAAGCTGATCGAAGCCAAAACCTATCTGCAGGCGGTACCCTATCTCGACC
>NZ_RZRW01000651.1:0-2984 GCF_003998745.1 Mesorhizobium sp. M7A.F.Ca.US.014.04.1.1
GACAGTGTCTGCGATCTGTCTGATTTCCTGCAGCCGATGCAAAATGTAGATGACCGCCGCGCCGCGAGCCGCGGCTTGGCGCACGTTGCGAAACAGGATATCGACAAGGTCGGCTGTCAAAGCCGCGGTGGGTTCGTCAAGAATGAGGATCTTCGGGTCGATCGCAAGCGCCTTGGCAAGTTCTATCAGTTGGCTTTGTGCTATGTCGACATCACACAGCCGGGTCTTGGGATGAACGGCAGAGCCAACACGATGGAGTTGGGCGACTACCCAGTCATTGGCATTCGCATAATCCGTTCGAAGCGCTGCTGGAACTGCAAGCAGCAGGTTTTCAGCCACCGTCAGATCAGGAAGCACTGCCGGGTGCTGATGCACGATGGCGAGCCCGAGCCGTTGCGCCTGTGCCGCGCTCAAGCGATCTACAGTTTGTCCGCATATTTCGATCGAACCCTGATCGAAGCTCAAATTTCCGGAGGCAATGCCCATCAATGTCGACTTGCCTGCGCCATTTTCTCCCAGAAGCGCATGAACCTCGCCACATCGCGCGTCAAACGAGATGTCCTTCACGGCGACGACATTGCCGAAACGCTTCCACACGCCTTGCATGCGCAAACCCAACGGGCTGTCCAACGCAGTACTGGTCGGCGTTGCCCTGTCAGCCTGAAGCTGCTCGACGGTGGCCATGGGTCGATCCTCCTAAGTGACTTCCATCATCCTGCTTGAGGAGATGAAGGGGCGGACAGAAGCCCGCCCCTTTTGGCTCGAGATCAGAGACCGCCCTTGAGGGCTGCCAGGACCTGTTCGTCAGGCAGGCTGGTGCCGTTTGAAGCGGATTCAGGAAGCTTCGGATTGCAGAAAACCGTTCCGGCAAGCGAATCCTCGAGCTGGAAGTTCGTCACTTCCTTCACACCGGCCTCGGCCACCGTATGCTTGGTGCCGTTGGGGTCGGTTATGACGAGCGGCTGATCCATCTTGCCGCCGGCTGCCTCGGCGATCGCCCAGCGTACGGCCAGACGTACGTTCCACTGCTCGGCGCTGTTTGTCGTGTACTGGAAGGGGGACTTCGCGTCGGCGTCATGCAGCTTCTTCCAGGTGCAGCCGAACACATTGGCGTCTTCACCGGCAATAAGCGGAAGCGGCCGACCGGCGCGTTCGAAGACGCCCGAGGCGACAACGCCCATGCTGAGGTCGGCGATGACACCGTCGATCTGCGGATACTGGGCAATCAGCGCGCCCAGTGATTTGGCGACCATGCTGGAATCCCAATTCGTCACTTCGAACGGCTTCTGCCCGATCTGGACGATGCCCGGATAGTCCTTGAACGCTTCGAGGATGCCATCGGCGCGCTCACGGCTCTGGCTGGTTCCGGCAGGTCCGCCGAGATAGGCGACATTTCCCTTGCCGTGGAGGGCCTTCGCCATCCATTTTCCCCAGTCGACGCCGTCCTGGTGGAAGTTCGTGCCGACGAAAACGCTGTAATCCTTGCCTTCCTCACCACCGACACGGGCTCGGTACGGCACGACGGTGCTGCCCTGCTTGAAGGCATCGCGGATCGCCGGCAGCATGGCCGGGCCGGCATCGGGGAACACGACAATGGCGTTGACGCCGCGCGCTGCGAGACCGCTGAGGTCGGAAATCGCCTTCTGGGTGTTACCTTGCCCGTCGGTGTGATCCCAGCCGGTGACGTTCGGGCACTGGCTGGCCTCGTTGATCGCTGCGGCCGTCGTCATCTGCCGCCAGGGGTTCTGGGCGAAGCCATCTGCCAGCGCGACAGAAATCTCCTTCGTTCCGCAAAAGCTCGGTGGTGTCGCCGCCGGTTCGGCGCAGAAGACACCGCCGGCGATGCCCTTGCACCAATCCGCGGCGCCGGCTTGTGTGACCGACAGCGGTGAGACAGTTGCAAAGGCCGACAGGGCGAGCGCGGCGCCCGATATCACGTTTAATCCAAGATAAGACTTCATCATTTCCTCCCAACGAAGTTTGGTTGCTGTTCTCCAACCTGCCGTGATGGACAGCGTTGAAACTGTTTATTCCCTTGGCCGCCGACATCATGCGGTCGACCTGTTCCTCAAGCTGATTGCACGCTTGAGATTGCGAAAATTAAGACCATAGATGCCGACCCCGACCAGGATCGCGGCACCTTGAAAAAGGTATTGAACGCCGATGCTGGCGCCCGTCGTCAGCACCAATTGCTGGAGCTGTGTGAGAAAGAGAGCGGCGATCACGGTTGCCGCCAGATTGCCCTTGCCGCCAAACAGCGAGGTTCCACCCAGAACCGTCGCGGCGATCGACGGCATCAGGTAGTTGTCGCCCTGCTGCGGACTTGGCAGTTGCATAAGGCCGCCGAGCAGAATGCCGCCGGCCGAATAGAGCAGGCTCGCGCCCACATACGCGGCGATCTGGTAGCGGTCAGCGACGATACCCGCCGCGCGTGCCGCCCGGCTGTTTGCGCCGACAGCCTCGAAATTGCGCCCGAAGGTCGTCGCCTTGACGACGAAAATGACGACAATAGCCATCGCTACTGCCAAATAGGCGAGCTGCGTGATGCCAAATATCTTGCCGTTGGCGAATGCCGCTATCGACCCGGGTACCGACACCGGTGTGCCGCCCGAAATCTTGACGTTCATGCCATAGAGCAGCGCGTTCATGCCGATTGTGGCCACGATCGGCGCAACACGAACCTTGCTGACGAGCAGGCCGCTGATCAGCCCCGCTACAGCTGCCGCGGCGAAAGCGTAAAAGAGTGCCAGGACGACACTGCCCTCGGCATTCGGTTGGCTCTCCGAGAAGTAACAGACGATGACAGCGCTGAGCGAAACCATCCCCGGCACGGACAGATCGATGCCGCCCTGCTGGATGACGAGTGTCTGACCCAGGCTGACCAGGGCCAGGATCGCGGCAAAGGGAAGCATTCCGCTCATCGCTCCGGTGCCAAGACTCTGCGGGGCGATCAGGCCGCCGAAGACGAACAGGACCAGCGTTGC
>NZ_RZRW01000652.1:0-2952 GCF_003998745.1 Mesorhizobium sp. M7A.F.Ca.US.014.04.1.1
ACGCCGACATGCGCAAGATCGAAAAGCGAAGCGGCTTCAAAATCTTGGCGCTCGATGTTTCCAAGATCGAGAAGATGGACACTGCCGGCGCCTGGCTGATCGACCGGCTGGTCAGCGCCTTCGAGAAGAAGGGTGTCGAAATCCAGATGCAAGGCCAGAGCGAGATCGCTTCGATCCTGCTCGAAGCTGTCGGCGAGGCCGTGCGGCGCGAACCCGAATCCGGCCCGGTGCGACCGCCCAACATCGTCATTCGCGCGCTGGAGGCGGTTGGCCGCCGGGTCTACGAGATGCGCGACGATTTTCTGGCCTCGATGAACATCCTCGGCGCCACCATCCGTGGCGCGCAGATGAAGCTCGGCCGTGGCCATGCCGTCAACCCGGCGGCGATTTTCAACCAGATCGACCGTATGGGCGTCGGCGCCATTCCGGTGGTGGTGCTGATGTCGGCGATCGTCGGCGCCATCGTCGCCCAGCAGGGCGCCTATCAGCTCAGCTATTTCGGCGCCGATATCTTCGTCGTCGACCTCGTCGGCGTGCTGATCCTGCGCGAACTCGGCGTGCTGATGACGGCGATCATGATCGCCGGCCGCTCCGGCAGCGCGATCACCGCCGAGATCGGCTCGATGAAGATGCGCGAGGAGGTCGACGCGCTGAAGGTCATCGGGCTCAACCCGATCGGCGTCCTGGTCTTTCCGCGGCTCGTGGCGCTGGTCATCGCCTTGCCGTGCCTGACCATCATCGCCAATTTCGCCGCACTCGGCGGCGGCATCCTGGCTGCCTGGCTCTATTCCGACATCCCGCCCGCCGCCTTCATCGACCGGCTGCGCGTCGCCATCGATCTCAGCACCATCTTTGCGGGCCTGATCAAGGCGCCGTTCATGGCCATGATCATCGGCACGATTGCCTCGGTCGAAGGCATGAAGGTCGGCGGCAGCGCCGAATCGCTCGGCCAGCATGTTACCGCTTCGGTGGTGAAGTCGATCTTCGTCGTCATCATCCTCGACGGGCTTTTTGCCATGTTCTACGCAGCGATCGAGTTCTGAGATGAAGCTGCGAAACAGGAAAAGGGCGGGTGCATTGGCGGATGACGCGGGCGAGGGCGATATCGTGCTTTCCGCGCACGACATCAGCGTTTCCTTTGCCGACAAGCTTATCCTCGACAGACTGTCGCTCGACATAAGGCGCGGCGAAATCCTTGGATTTGTCGGCGCCTCGGGTGCTGGCAAATCCGTTCTGCTGCGCACCATTCTCGGCCTGACACGCAAGCAGTCGGGCACGATCAGGCTGTTCGGCGTCGATATCGAGAAGGCTGATGATGCCGAGCGTCTGCGCATCGACATGCGGCTTGGCGTGCTGTTCCAGCACGGCGCCCTGTTCTCGGCGCTGACGGTGCTGGAAAACGTCCAGGTGCCGATGCGCGAATATCTCGACCTGCCGCGAAAGCTGATGGACGAACTGGCGATGCTCAAGATCGAGCTGGTCGGGCTGCCGCCCGACGCGGCGCAAAAATTCCCATCCGAACTGTCCGGCGGCATGATCAAGCGCGCCGCGCTGGCGCGGGCGCTGGCGCTCGATCCCGACATCGTCTTCCTCGACGAGCCGACATCGGGTCTCGATCCGATCAGCGCGGCGGAGTTCGACGAGCTGGTGGTCAAGCTGCGCGATACGATGGATCTGACCGTCTACATGGTGACGCATGACCTCGACACGCTGTTCACCGCTTGCGACCGGGTGGCCGTGCTCGGCAAGAAGAAAGTGCTGGTCGAAGGCACCATCGACGACATGCTGAAGAGCGAGGAACCGTGGGTAAAATCCTATTTCCGCGGAAAACGCGCCCGGCAACTTGATCTTGCGGCGCGCGCATAGCCATAAGTGGGACAATGGAAACCAGAGCCAACTACGTCATTGTCGGCATCTTCACGCTGGCCGCGATCCTGGCGGCGTTTGCCTTCGTCTACTGGACGGCGGCGATCGGCGACAAGGGCGAGACGACGTTGCTGCGCGTGCGCATTCCGGGCTCGGCCTCCGGGCTCGGCCGCGGAAGTTTCGTGCTGTTCAACGGCGTCAAGGTCGGCGACGTCAAGCGCGTCTATATTGATGTCGACAATCCGACGGTTGCCATCGCCGATACCGAGATCGACCGCATGACGCCGATCACCAAATCGACGCAAGCCGATATCGGGCTTGCCGGCCTGACCGGGCAGGCCAACATCGAACTCAAGGGCGCCGATCCCAAGGAGGTAAAGCTCCTCGACCAAGCGGAAAAGGAAGGCAAGGTCGCCGAGATCGTCGCCAACCCGTCGGCGGTGACCAACCTCTTGCAGACGGCGCAGAATATCTTCACCCGCGCCGACAAGGTGCTGACCGAGCTCGAAGGCTTCACCAAGGACGTTCGCGGGCCGCTGACGCAGACCGTCCAGAACGTCCAGACCTTCTCCGATGCGCTGGCCAAGAATTCGGACGGCATCGACAAGTTCCTGTCCGCGGCCAGCACGCTGGCCGATGAGCTGAAAGGCGTTTCCGGCAAACTCGACGGCACGCTGAAGGCGGCCGAAGGCCTTCTCAACGCGGTCGACAAGGACAAGATCAAGAGCATCGTCGCCAATGTCGACGCAGTAACCGGTAACCTCAAGCAGACGTCGAAGCAGCTCGACGGCGTGATCAAGAACGTCGATACAGCCGTGGGGTCGGTCAACGACTTCGCCAAACGGACGCAAGGCACGCTGGCCAAGGTCGACAACGTGCTCGACGGTATCGATCCCGCACAAGTGCGCTCGGCGCTCGCCAACATCCAAAAGGCCAGCGAGAGCGCCGACAAGGCCGCCGCCGACATCGCGGAGGTGACCCACAAGTTCGCCAACCGGGCCGACGACATCGACCAGACGATCAAGGACGCAAAGCAGCTCGCGCAACGGCTCAACGATGCCTCGGTGCGAGTCGATGGCATTCTAG
>NZ_RZRW01000653.1:0-2951 GCF_003998745.1 Mesorhizobium sp. M7A.F.Ca.US.014.04.1.1
TCCCCACCGATGATGGCGTTCGAGCCAGGGGAACTGCGGCAACTGTTGGAAGACGAGCCTGCCTCCACTTGGGCACAAATCAATTCGACCCCACATGCGCGAGCGGACGGTGTTCATCAGCCAGCCCAGGCGCCGTGGCTCCCTGAACGCAGAAGATAACTTTGCGGAGGAGCGGTCACGCAACTGTCGGCGGCGCCGGGCCTCAGGGTGAATGGAAAGGATGGAGTGGCGGATGGTGTCGCGTGAAGGCGCAACACGCGTGCTGACCGACCTGCATACGTAGGAAGTCGTTCATTGCTCCCAAATCGTATGTGAGGAACATTCCTGTCCCGGCTGCGCCGCGCGATGCTAGGTCGCGTTGTTCAGCGGGCCAAGCCGATGACACCTACGAAGCTACTGATCGGGCAGATCGCCGTTGTGTGCGCAATTGTCATTATCGGCGTATGGACGGCAACCCAATGGTGCGCTCAAATGCTGACCTACCAGACGCCTCTCGGCGCACCATGGTTTCTCTTCGCCGGCTGGCCAATCTACAAGCCGTGGAAGCTGTTTGAATGGTGGTTCCACTTCGATGCTTATGCGCCGGAGGTCTTCGACAAAGCCGGTACGCTTGCAGGCGCCAGCGGATTCCTGGGTTGTGCCGCCGCAATCGCTGGCTCGCTTTTGCGCGCGCGACAGCGCGGGTCGGTTACGACCTATGGGTCTTCACGGTGGGCCACGACTCATGAGGTCGAGACGGCAGGGTTGTTACGGCCGGCGGGCGTTTTCCTCGGTAGGCTGAACGATCGCTATCTGCGCCATGACGGCCCGGAGCACGTCATGGCATTTGCGCCGACGCGTTCGGGCAAGGGCGTGGGGCTGGTTGTTCCAACGCTACTTTCCTGGACCGGGTCTGCCATCATTCATGATATAAAAGGCGAAAATTGGCAGTTGACCTCCGGCTGGCGGTCGAAATTCTCGTACTGCCTTCTGTTCAATCCGACCGACCCGAGATCGGCACGCTACAACCCGCTGCTGGAGGTGCGCAAAGGCCCAGATGAGATCCGGGACGTTCAAAACATCGCCGACATCCTCGTCGATCCCGAGGGCGCGCTGGAGCGACGGAACCACTGGGAGAAGACCAGCCATTCACTCCTAGTTGGCGCCATTTTGCACGTGCTCTACGCTGAAGAGGACAAGACGCTGGCCCGCGTCGCCACCTTCCTGTCGGACCCGCAACGCTCGTTTGCCGCAACGCTACGGCGGATGATGACGACAAACCATCTCGGGACGGGGCATAACCCTCAGGTCCATCCCGTAGTGGCCTCGGCGGCTCGCGAACTCCTGAACAAGTCGGAAAACGAGCGCTCAGGCGTCCTCTCGACCGCCATGTCCTTTCTCGGGCTTTATCGTGATCCAACGGTCGCGGCGGCCACTTCGTCCTGCGACTGGCGCATCGCTGACCTAGTGGATGGAGAGCGACCGCTGTCGCTCTATCTGGTCGTGCCGCCTTCGGATATCTCGCGCACCAAGCCTTTTGTGCGACTGATCTTGAACCAGATCGGCAGGCGGTTGACGGAGCGTCTGGAGGGGGACCCGAAGAAGAGCCGTAAGCATCAGCTGCTCATGATGCTGGACGAGTTTCCGGCGCTCGGTCGCCTCGACTTCTTCGAAACGGCGCTCGCCTTCATGGCAGGTTATGGCATTCGCTCCTATCTGATCGCACAATCTTTGAACCAGGTTTCAAAGGCCTATGGCGAGAACAATGCTATTCTCGACAATTGCCACGTGCGAATTGCCTTTTCCTCCAATGACGAACGCACGGCCAAGCGCATCTCGGATGCCCTCGGCACCGCAACCGAACTTAGGTCGATGCGCAACTATGCGGGCCATCGGCTTGCGCCCTGGCTTTCACATGTCATGGTGAGCCGCCAGGAAACCGCGCGCCCGCTCCTGACGCCAGGCGAGGTGATGCAATTGCCGCCGTCAGACGAATTGGTCCTGGTTTCTGGGTTGCCGCCGATCCGCGCCAAGAAGCTGCGCTATTATCAGGATCAGAATTTCACAGATCGGGTGCTGCCTGCGCCGGTGCTGCACGACGGACCCTATGCGGACTGCCCTGCATCACGCCCGGACGGCTGGACTGGACAAGTGTGCAGCGTCGATAGCCGACTTGCTGCGGACGAGGAAAGCGCCGACGCGCCAGTTGAAGACGAGGGAGGCGTTCAGCAGCAACGCCATCCAAGCCTGCCCGAAGAAGACGTTGTTGTCTCTCAAGAGCCCGATCAGGCCGATCTGTACAAGCCCGCAGACGATGACAGCGAAGCGCTCGCGGACAAGCGTGTCATGGATCGGATTTCCACTGCGGCCCGCGTCTACGGTATCAACGAGGGCAGGGGCGACGATGTCATTCCCGGCTTCTGAAGTCCGCTGAGTTGCAGAGCGCACCTCAGCGTAGATAACGGCCATAAGCAATTTTGAGCGTCTGGCCGATGCTTCTCCCGTCGCCGGCGCAACGCCGGGCCGTCGGAACGATCCGCATGAAGCCGCACCGCATTCGCCATCAGTTTCTGCTTGAGCCGGAGCTCAGCGAGAAACTGGACAACCTCAGTCGCGATCCGTCAACGACCAAATCAGCGATCGTGGGGAAGGCGATCGAGGCGTTCATCGAGCGGCGTGGCGAGAGCGAGTTCGATCGGCGCTACGGCGTAAGGCTTGACCGGCTCTCCCGCGATCTTGCCCACGTCAGGCGCGATTCCGAGGTGATCCTGGAGAGCCTGGCGCTCTTCATCCGCTTTTCGATCACCCTTCACGCCCACACGCCGGTCCCGGATCGGGCAACGCAGGCTATTGCCCAAGAGCGTTTCGAGAAATTCGTTGAGAAGGTCGGCCGCCAGATCGCTTCCGGCAAAAAGTCGCTTAGCAAAGACAATGGTGGGGGAGGGGAAGGATGAGCTCGCATCCCGAGGCCG
>NZ_RZRW01000654.1:0-2947 GCF_003998745.1 Mesorhizobium sp. M7A.F.Ca.US.014.04.1.1
CCCTGGGGTCGCCCCCGCCGGCCATTAACCGGCCCCGTGTTTCCATGGAGCCCGGACTTTCCTCACCCACGACCTTTCGGCGTTTGCGGGTGCGGCCGCCCAGCCAGCTGGCAGAGCGTATAAAGGGGTTCACGCCCGAAAACGCAAACGAAAAAGCTGACTTATGCGGGCGATCCAAGCGCAGCCATCTGCACCTTGACCTTGCCGCAATAGGCTGCCGACACGGGGTTCATCCGCGTTGCGGCGTGCCCGGCATTGTATTTCAGAATGGTGCCGCAGGTCGTGCCGCCACCGAGGCTCCGTGCCATGGCAAGGTATTTCATGCCGTATTTGATGTTGGTGTCGGGATCGAACAGGCCCTTGGCGGAGCCGCTATAGCCCATCATCCGAGCCGTGGCCGGCTTGATCTGCATCAGGCCGATCTCGCCGGCGCTGCCGACGATGTTGGGCCGGTAGTTGCTCTCGATCTTGATGACCGCCGAGGCGAGCGACACGGGCACGCCTTCGATCGCCGCATAGCGGGCAACGATTGCGGAATACTGGCCGCTGCTCGCCACCGCGGCCGTCGACTCCGCCGCGTTCCTGAGGCCGATCGATGCCGTTCTCGTCATGTCGACGGTCTTGCGGCCGCGCTTCGTCTGCCTTTTGGCGATGGACTTCTTCGGTTTGGACCAGCTTGCCTTTTCCGCTTTGGCGGAAGCCCGCTTCGTCTCCGCTTTGGCGGATGCCTGCTTTGTCGCCTTGGCGTCGTGGCCTGCCTTGCCGCTTTTTGCGGATACCACGGGAAACCCTTGATCGGCCCGCGGGCTGAATGACGCTGCATGCGCCGCACTGAAGGCAAAAGTCATTACGCCGGCAGCAAGAGCTGCCGTTAAAACGGTAAATTTCTGCATGTGATCCTGTTCTGTCTGAACCGCGCGAAGATGTTCACGCAGCAACGCCTAACCAACGTCGGAACAACCCGGGGGGGGCTTGGGGTCCGACATCTACACGTCAGCCGTTTGACGCCCGAATTGGTGTCAAACAAGGCCAGGCAAGTCACTTTGAGTGACAGCCTGTAACTTAAGGATTGGAAAGAATTGCTTGGGAGAGGTCTCCCGGGGATTAGCGCTTCACGGAAGCAAGCAGCCTTTGCAGCGTCCGCAGCGTCGAGCCGTCGGCAACGCCGTCCACCTTGCGCGGCCGGAAATGCCGTTGGAAGGCTTCGACCACCGCCTCCGTCTGCCGGTCGAAAACGCCGGATATTTCAACGCCATAGCCGTAGAGCGCCAGCATCGACTGCAACGCTTCGATATCGCCGCCGGTGTCGCCGGTTGTCAGAGTAGCGCCTCGCCTGACGGGGGCGGCCGTAACGAGATGGCCGACACCGGCCTCGAATAGCGCCCGCCACGGAAACTTCTCGCCGGGATCGATTTTGCGCCCCGGCGCAACATCGGAATGCGCGAGTACCCGCTCGGCGGCGATCGAATGCCGACCGGCGATCCCCCGGCACAGCCCGATCACGGCATCGATCTGCCGCCGGGGAAAACCGGGATAGCCCAGCGAATGCCCCGGATTGACGATCTCGATGCCGACGGAACAGGAATTGATGTCGGCGCATCCGAACCACGAACTCTTGCCGGCGTGCCAGGCGCGGTCGCTTTCCCTGACCATCTGCACGATATGGCCATTCTCGTGGACCAGATAATGCGACGAGACCTCGCTGGCCGGATCGCAAAGCCAGGCCTCGGCCCCGGCGCCGGTCGCCATGCCTGTGTAGTGCAGCACGATCATGTCGGGCCTGGGTGTTGTCTCGCGCCGCGGGCCGAAATTCGGCGATACCCTGACTTCGGCACGTGGCTCGTCGGGCAGAAAGCCGCTCATGCGTGGCGCAGGCCCCGCTCGATCATCTCGTAGGCGGCATTGATCGCCGCCACCCTGGTGGTCGCGATCTTGATGAATTCCTGAGGCAGGCCGCGCGCGATCAGCCGATCCGGATGATTGTCGGAAACCAGCTTGCGATAGCGTTTCCTGACCTCTTCGAACGGCTTGCCGCGCTCGATGCCCAGCACGACATAGGGATCCCCGGCGCCGAGATTGACGTGCCGGGCCATGATGGCTTCGTAATGCGCTTCGTCGATGCGGAAAATCTCGGCGATGCGGTGCAGGAAATGGCCTTCGCGCTCGTGCACCAGCCCGTCGGCCTTGGCAATGTGGAACAGACCGTCGAGTATGTCTTCAAGCATCACGCAGTTGGAATGCCCCGAACCGCACATCTGGGCCATCCGCTCGGCATAGGTTTCGAAACCGGCCACGTCGCGCTGGGCGAGATCGAACAGCCGCGCCACATTGCGCGTCTCCTTCGGCGGCACTTCGAATATCTCCTGGAAGGCGCGCACCTCGTCCTGGGTGACGATGCCATCGGCCTTGGCCATCTTGGCCGACAGCGCGATCATCGCCACCGAAAAGGCGACACGCCGGCGCAAATCCGCATCGCCGGAGAAAACCGTGCGCACAGCCTCGACAACGTCGACGACACCCGACGAGGTTGAGGATGAAACGCGGGTGATGAACTCGCCGAGGCGATCCCAAATCGACATGGCCTGCTTCTTAGAGCCACCGCTCCCTCCTATCAAGCCGGGACAGTGCCGCAGGCTTTGCGCGACAAATCGATCCGGCGCGCGAGAGGGATTGGCCCACGGCGCTCGGACGACATGAGAAAGGCCGGCGCGAGCCGACCTTCCTCATTCATCACAAGAAGTACTGCTTGCTCACTACTGCGCGGGCGCAGGAGCTGGTGTTGCCGGAGCCGGCTCGGCGGGCTTCTCGGGTGTGATGCTCTTCGTGGTCGAATTATCCGTTGCCGGAGGCGTCGCGGCCGGCGGCGTGGCTTCCGGGGTGGCCGGTTTCATCGGTTCCTCGGCGGCCGGCGGGGTGGTGCTCTGGGTGGTGGTGTTGTTCGTACCGC
>NZ_RZRW01000655.1:0-2939 GCF_003998745.1 Mesorhizobium sp. M7A.F.Ca.US.014.04.1.1
CCGCGCCGCGATCATCGGTTTCCTGGTGATGGCGCTGTTTGCGGTTGCAGGCGCCTCGATCCTGTCGGTGTTCGGCATCACGCTGCCGGCTTTCCGCGTCGCCGGCGGTTTCCTGCTGTTCTTCATCGCCTTCGAAATGGTGTTCGAGCGCCGGCAGGACCGCAAGGAGAAGATCGGCGACGTCGCCATCACCAAGGACATGATCCACAACATCGCCGCCTTCCCGCTGGCAATCCCGCTGATCGCGGGTCCCGGCGCCATTTCGGCAACTGTGCTGCTCTCAGGTTCCTTTCAAGGCTTTGCGGCGCAGGCGGCGCTGGTCGGCATCATCTTCGTCTGCCTTGCCATCACCTATCTGGTGTTCGTGCTGTCGGAACGCATAGACCGCATCCTCGGCCAGACCGGCCGCTCGATCCTGACCCGCCTGCTCGGCGTCATCCTGGCAGCACTGGCCGTGCAATTCGTCGCCGACGGCATCAAGGCGCTGATAGCGGGCTGACAGGCTGACGCGGCGAGAATCTCAAAGCCGGCTCTATCTCGCCGTCGTGTCGATGACCTCGAAATCGTGGGTAATCGTGGCGGTCTTGGCAAGCATCGCGGAGGCCGAGCAATATTTTTCGATCGAAAGGTCGATCGCGCGTTTCACCTTGTCGCTGGAGAGTTGCCTGCCCTTGACGACGAAATGCATATGAATGCGGGTGAACACTCTGGGTTCGGTTTCCGCCCGGTCGGCTTCGAGCTCGACAACGCAGTCCTCGACCGCGTCGCGCCCCTTTTCGAGGATGTGCACGACATCATAGGCCGAACAGCCGCCGGTGCCGATCAGCACCAGCTCCATCGGGCTCGGTCCCGGCGTCCTGCCTTCCGGTCCGGGCGCGGTTCCCAGCACCAGTTTGTGGCCGCTACCGGACTCGCCGACGAAGGTGCGTTCCTCGACCCATTTTACGCGTGCTTTCATCGAACTCGTCCTTCGCCATATTTCGTTGATCGCCATGTCGGCGTTCAGTTCGACAATGCAAAACCCCGAAAGTCCATGATGGACTCTCGGGGCGCAATGTTTGACTTAAGCCAAAAACAACATCTGCTGTTGCGATCAGAACGGGATTTCGTCGTCCAGTTCGCGCGACGAACCGCCACCGCCGCCGCTCTTGGCACCGCCACCACTGCGATTGAAGCCTTCGCTCGGGCTGGACTGGCCGAAATCGGAACCACGGCTGCTGCCGCCACCGGCATAGCCGCCGACTTGGCCGCCTTCACCCTGCCCGCGCGCGTCGAGCATCTGCAGCTCACCGCGGAATTTCTGCAGCACGACTTCCGTCGTGTACTTGTCGGCGCCGGTCTGGTCCTGCCATTTGCGCGTCTGCAGCTGGCCCTCTACATAGACCTTCATGCCCTTCTTCAAATACTGCTCCGCCACCTTGGCGATGCCCTCATTGAAGATGACGACGTTGTGCCATTCGGTCTTTTCCTTGCGCTCGCCGGAATTCTTGTCACGCCAGCTTTCCGACGTCGCAATGCGAATGTTGACGACCGGCTCGCCCGAGTTGAGGCGACGGATTTCGGGATCCGCGCCGAGGTTGCCGACCAAAATGACCTTGTTGACGCTACCCGCCATGATATTTCTCCGCGCTCATCCGAAACAAATTTTTTTGTCGCAGCACCTTACAGGCTGCAGGCGTCAGCCGCTTGCCGTGGCTGCCTTTACCCACAAGGTTTTTGTTCCCTGTTCGTTCTATGGTGCAGATGACGTTCTGTCAATGTTTGTCAGCAAGATGTAGTGTCCCGGCCGGAAATTTCCATGAAATCGGATCTGACCGGGGGCGATCAAATGAAGTCTGTCGCACATGAGGACCAGCAGCGCGAGCAATGGCGAGCAGGTGTGGAAACACGCATGCATGTGTCGGCCAGCAATGGTGCATCGCAACTTTGCATATTCGAGCAATGGGTCGAGCCCACGGTCGGCGCCCCAACGCATTGGCATCCCGTGGAGGAAGTGCTGACCGTTATCGCCGGTAGGGCTGAGATGTGGATCGACGATGAGCATACAGTCGTGACATCGGGCCAGTCTCTCGTTGTCCCCGCGAACAGGAAACACGGGTTCAAGAACGCCGGCACTGGAACGCTTCACATCCACGCCGTCCTTGCGTCGCCGATTTTCGAGGCGACGTTCGATGGGCCTGCCGGAATGGTGAGACGCTGGCTTCCGACAATCTCGTAAAACAGTGCTTGCCAAATCAATAAGTATTCACTTATGCTTTTGACATGATCGAAGCAGAGATTTTTCGCGCACTGGCCGACCCGACGCGCCGCGCCGTCTTTGAGCGGCTAGCCGCAGGCGAGATGAGCGTGTCGGAATTGCGCACCGGTATGACGGTGTCGCAGCCCGCGGTGTCGCAGCATTTGGCCGTCCTGCGTGGCGCAGGCCTGGTGGTCGAGCGGCGAGCCGGCCGCAACGCCTATTACCGCGCCGATCCGCAGGGGCTCGCTCCCTTGCTCTCCTGGATCGAACGCTACCGGACTTTCTGGCCGGAACGCATCGAAAGGCTGAAGGCGGTTTTGAAGGACATGGATCAATGAACGACAGGGGATCAATGGCCGACGAAAGCCATCGCGAAGTCTCTCCGGATGCGCTCGAGTTCGAGTACGACCTTGCCGAGCCGCCGGAAAAGGTCTGGCGGGCCCTGACCGTACCGGAATTGCTCGCCGCCTGGATGATGCCCAACGACATGAGACCCGAGATCGGCAACCGTTTTGCCTTCGCCGGGACGGGCGCGCCGATCGAATGCGAAATCCTCGACGCCGAACCCGAGAAGTTGCTGCGCTATTCCTGGCGGGAGCAGCCGGGCGACGCAGCCAGGCAGGATCCGCTCGACAGTGCCGTCACCTTCACGCTTGCCCGCACCGCTTCCGGCGGCACGCATCTGCGCATCGTCCACGGC
>NZ_RZRW01000656.1:0-2933 GCF_003998745.1 Mesorhizobium sp. M7A.F.Ca.US.014.04.1.1
TGGGGTGGCTTGGCCATTTCTGCGCTGGCCGTCGCCTTTGGTGCGTTTGCAATTTATGCCTGGGCTTTTGAAACCGGCGTAGTTGCCGGCTGGACCTCGACCGTGATGATTGTATCGCTCCTGTGCGGCATCAACCTTTTCATGACCGGCGTAGTCGGGATGTATGTCGGAAGCATCCACGCCGAAGTGAAACGGCGCCCGCTTTACGTGATCGATCGCCTCACCGGCTTCGACCGGGCGATGCCTGCCGTTCCCGTCAAGAACCGACGATCGTCTCGAAAATCCCGGATTGGAGTGCCGGCCAATGTCCGAACTCTTCGACAGTTATAGATCGATCTATGACGAGACAGTCCAGGGATCGATCCAATTTTCAGGGCTTAAGCACGACTTCTTTCTTAAGGCCAAGGCCGAGTTTCTGCGACGCGTTGTGGTTGAACGAGGGCTGGGCTCTGATGGCTCTGGTGTGCGAGCGCTTGATGTCGGCTGCGGCGTAGGCGTTCTCCATCCATTTCTCAAAGGCGCCTTCGCGTCCCTGGACGGCTGCGACATCTCGCCGGACTCGATCCTGCGTGCCAGGGAGGAAAATCCTGGCGTCATGTACAAGGTCTGCTCCAGCCTGACCCTGCCATACGACAAGGGCGTCTTCGATCTGGCCTTCGCCAGCTGCGTCGTCCATCATGTACCGCCAGCTTCCTGGCTTGAGTTCGTACGCGAGATGCGGCGCGTCCTTCGCCCGGGCGGTGTCGCCTGCATCATCGAGCATAATCCCTATAACCCGCTGACGCGTCTGGCTGTGTTCCGGTGTCCCTTCGACCGAGATGCCGTGCTGCTCAGCGCAGCCAAAACAGCGTCACTCTTGCAGATGACAGGCTTCACGAACATCCGGTCCGAGCACTTCCTGCTGCTGCCGTCAGGCAGACCGTTTGCCCGAAACGTCGAGCGCATGCTCGCCCGCCTGCCGTTGGGAGCACAGTATGTGTCTAGTGCGCGTGCCTGAGCACCTGCCTCCCGGCGACGCGCTCACGCTGCTGGCACGATTCGGCATGGTCGGCATCTCTGCCACAATTCTGTATGCCGCTTTGGTTGCCGCTTTTTCCAAATCGCAACTGCTCGGTTTCACGCCCGTCCAGGCTTCGCTTGGGGCATATGCCGCAGCCGCCTTGTTTTCGTATCTCGCGCACAAATACCTGACGTTCGTGTCGGGCCGGTCGCATCGAACCACAGCGCCACGTTTTCTCCTGCTGGCGGCAACAGGCTTTGCCATTGCCTATGGCGCGCCGGCACTTATGACGGTGAAGCTGGGCTTGCCGCTCGTCGTTCCCGTCCTGATTACGTGCCTGCTCGTTCCCACCATCAATTTCTTCGTTCTTGACCGGTGGGTTTTTGCCGATCGCCGTCCCGGTCGGCACGGCAACCGCTCCCGCCAGCGGCGATAATATTTAAACGGCGTCCAGTCGAAACGACACCAATTTGATGGAGCGTTTGTAAATGCTGCTGGCGGCCTTGCTGGGCAGGATCCCGTCGAGATAGTCAAACGTCATCTCGAACGTGCTGGCGTTTGAAAAAGCTGCGTGCGGAATGAAGAACGAGACGGTCATGGGTTGCTTGCCCGACAGCGTGATCTTATGCACGGATACGCCATGGACTGAGATTATCACCCTCTGGGTCATCTGTGGCGGACGAACGACAGCGGCCATTTGTAGCGTTGCCTTTAGGCCGTCGCGAAGCGGCGGTATCTGCAGGCGAAGCCGCGAGGTTTCACCCAGCGAATGTGTGCCGTCGGCTGCTGGCCCCGACCAGCCACAAACTTTCATGCCGGAAGCCCGTTTGGCGCCGTCGGACCGGAAGGACACTGTCTGGCCGAGTGAGTAGCTGCCAACGGTATCGCGGTTGAGGCAGGTTGTCGTGCGGTCGATGTAATAGGCCCGATAGTCGGGGTGGACATTCGGATGGAGAGCCAGCGCAAGGATGAGGATTTCGGGCACGGCCAAAGCCGCGGCGAGCGCGTAACCCCCAAGCGAGATCGCGCGTGCGTAGGGGTTGCCGACGTCAGACCAAAGCAAGGTAGCCCCCAATCCATGCCACCGTCATGAAATAGCAGGCGACCAGGAAGAGAAACAAAGCGGCTATCCAGGTCAGTTTCGATGCCGACAGCAAGAACGCCATCAACAGTATCAGAGGCGCAAGCCCAATGACGTATCTGACCATGGAGGCCAGATTCGTAATCAATGGCACGACAATGCTGATCGCGCAAAAGATACCAGCGCCATATTGCTTGCGAGCCATCAGCACGACTGATAACGCCAGCCCGGCGATTGCCGCGAGCGCACTCCATTGCGGCGCCGTGGGCAGCCACCCGGTCTTGGGAAACGCTGAGAGGCCGTCCCACAGAAACAGGATCGGGTTCCCAGCCACTCGTCCAAAGGCGCGTTGGACGTGCAGGAACGCAAAGCCGTCGCCGACAGTGACATACAAAAACAGGATGTAAGCGAACAAGCCGGCAGGCGAGATCAAGATAGCGACGAGCAGATCCGGCCGACCGAGCACCCAACGAGGAAAGGAGAGTGGTGAGCCGCCCCCTTTCCGATGCTGTTGGAACATTTCAATGACGGTCGCAAAGACGACAAGGACCCCAACAAGCCGCGTTGCCGAGAGGAGCGCTGACGAGATGCCAGCGGCGGGATAGCTGGAGCGTTTGAGTGCCAGGAAAACGCTCGAGGTCAGGAGCACGAAAAGAGGTTCGGAAAGGAAAGTGGTGAAGTGGAAGGAGAACGGGCCACTAAGCAAAAAAGCGCAGTACAGCACATAGGCCCGCATGTTCTTCTTCAGCAGCGGCCATGCCACCAGACATGCGGCGTAGCTGCATGCAAGTGAAGCGACGGTTGCGACCACTATCGTGGGGAAAGGAAAAATCGCTCGGATCACCGCTACCA
>NZ_RZRW01000657.1:0-2922 GCF_003998745.1 Mesorhizobium sp. M7A.F.Ca.US.014.04.1.1
GCTGTCGGGAATAACGCGCTTGACTGTGCCCTCACCTGGTCCGACGCCAAACCAGCCGCCATTGATCAGCGCGTCGCGTCCCATATCGACCTGGAATGTGTCGCCTTCGCCGGTAAGAAACTTGTCGATGCGCAAGGCAACGTGCGGGAACACCGTATAGGCGGCGAAAACGCCGCCGACGCCGGCGGCACCCAGCGCAACGATCCACAGCCAGGGCAGCCCGGCCATGAAAAACATGATGCCCCAGGTGCCGGTCGTCAGCATGGTCTGGCCGAGATCCGGTTGCGCCACCAGCAGCGACACGACCAGTACCAGCAGCAACATGGCGAACAGATTGCCGGGAATGTCGGGCTGGCGCTTGTGCTCAGCGAAAAGCCAGGCGCACATGATGACGAAGGCTGGTTTCAAAAATTCCGACGGCTGGATCGACAGGCCGGCAAGCGACACCCAGCGGCGTGCGCCCTTCACCTCGACGCCGATGTAGAGCACCGCCACCATCAGCACCAGCATCAGGCACAGCATGATCAGCGCCATGCGCCGGATCTGCCTGGAATCGAGGAACGACACAGCCAGCATCACGCCGAGCGCCGGTACGGTGAAGATGATCTGCCTGGTGGCGAAGTGGAAACTGTCGAGGCCGATGCGTTCGGCGACCGCCGGGCTCGCCGCGAAGGACAGCACGATACCGAGGCCCATCAGCGACAGGAACGCCGCCAGGAACCAGCGATCGATCGTCCACCACCAGGTCGCAACCGGACTTTTGTCGAGACGGCTCTGCATTATCGTGCCCCTCCGATGGGTTTCACACCCTCGATAGCATTCGCAGCTTGCCTGAAGGCTTCGCCGCGAACTTCGAAATTCTTGAACTGGTCGAAGCTGGCGCAGGCCGGCGACAGCAGCACCACCGCCTCGCCGCTGTCGTCCTTAGCCGCATCATGCGCGGCGTGCTCGACCGCCGCGGCCAGCGTGCCTGAAATCTCGTAGGGCACGGCCTCGCCCAGCGTCGCCGAAAACGCCGGCGCCGCCTCGCCGATCAGATAGGCCTTGGCGATGCGCGGGTAGAAACCGCGCAAGGGTTCGATGCCGCCTTCCTTGGGCAGGCCGCCGGCGATCCAGTAGATGCGCGCGAAGCTCGACAGCGCCGGCGCCGCAGCATCGGCATTGGTCGCCTTGGAATCGTTGATGAACAGCACATGGTCCTTGCGGCCGACCTGCTCCATGCGGTGCGCGAGGCCGGGAAAGCTTTCCAGCCCCGACTGGATCTCGCCAAGCTCCAGCCCGACCTTGAGGCAAGCGGCGACCGCAGCCAGAGCGTTCTGGGCATTGTGCTGGCCACGCAAGGAGCCGATGCCTTCGAGGAAGGCGACACGGCTGTAACGGCCGTGCACAGCTTCCATCAAATTGCTGCCATCGGCGAAATAGCCGTCGGTCAGCGGCAGGCGCTTGGAAATGCGGATGACATGCCGCCCCGCCCGCTCCAGCCGCTCGGCAATCTGCGCGCACCAGGAATCGTCGATGCCGACGATCGCCGTCTCGCTGCCGGCCACCAGCCGCTCCTTGATCGCGGCGTAGTGCTGCATGGTGCCGTGGCGGTCGAGATGATCGGGCGTCAGGTTGAGCAGGATGCCGGCCGTCGGATTGATCGAGGGCGCGAGGTCGATCTGGTAGGACGAACACTCGACGACATAGTGCCGATCGGGCTCGGGCGGATCGAGCGTCATCACCGCGCGGCCGATATTGCCGCCCATCTGGGCATCCCGTCCCGCGGCTTTCAGGATGTGCGCGGTCAGCGCGGTCGTCGTCGACTTGCCGTTGGTGCCGGTGATGGCGATGAAAGGCGCTGTCGGCGCGCTCAGCACCCGCTCGCGGCAGAAAAGCTCGATGTCGCCGATGATCTCGACGCCTGAGCCGCGCGCCAGTTCCACCGTCCAATGCGGCTTGGGATGCGTCAGCGGCACACCAGGCGACAGCACGAAGGCCGAGAATTTCGCCCAGTCGGCGCCGCGCAAATCAGCGGTCGCGATACCGGCAATGGCGGCCTTGGCCACACTGTCGGGATTGTCGTCCCAGGCCAGCACGTCCGCGCCGCCCTCGATCAGCGCGCGCGCCGTCGCGATCCCCGAGCCACCAAGCCCGAAGAGCGAAACGCGCTTGCCTGAAAAGGATGCGGCGGGGATCAAAGGGCTTCCTATCTCAGCTTGAGGGTCGACAGGCCGACCAGCGCCAGGATGACGGCGATGATCCAGAAGCGGATCACCACCTGGCTTTCGGTCCAGCCGAGCTTTTCGAAATGATGGTGGATCGGCGCCATCAGGAACACCCGCTTGCCGGTCATCTTGAAATAGCCGACCTGAATGATGACCGACAGGATTTCGACGACGAACAATCCGCCCACGATGACCAGCACGATCTCGTGCTTGGTGGCGACGGCGACCGTGCCGATCAGGCCGCCCATGGCCAGCGAGCCGGTGTCGCCCATGAAGATAGCCGCCGGCGGCGCGTTGAACCAGAGGAAGCCGAGGCCAGCGCCGATGACCGCACCGAGCACGACCGCGAGTTCACCGGTGCCGGGCACGAAATGGATCTGCAGATATTCGGCGAACACGGCGTTGCCGGAGAGATAGGCGATGACGCCGAAGGAGGCAGCCGCGATCATGATCGGCACGATCGCCAGGCCGTCAAGGCCGTCGGTCAGGTTCACCGCATTGCCGGCGCCGACGATGACGAAGCAGGAGAACGGAATGAAGAACCAGCCGAGATTGACGATGAATTCCTTGGCGAAGGGAAAAGTCAGCGACGACGAGAACGGCGCCTGGCCATTGTGCATGATCACCCAAGCGGCGATGCCGGCGATGACGAATTCCAGCGCCAGCCGTGCCTTGCCGGAAAAGCCGAGATGCGACTGCTTGGTGACCTTCAGAT
>NZ_RZRW01000658.1:0-2919 GCF_003998745.1 Mesorhizobium sp. M7A.F.Ca.US.014.04.1.1
GGTCTGGGCGGCGCACCGCGATGCGGCCAACGCGACGATGATCGATTCCGACGATGTGCTGCTGCTCAAGCCGGCGTGGCCGGGCGCCGGCTTCGACCTTGCGGGGGCGCAGCGGCCAAGCCTGGCCGGCGACGAAAAGCCCATTCGAAACAGGCCGCTGACCGGCATCGTTGTCATCGAGATTCATCATTTGCAGCCCGGCACGGAGGCAGATTTCACCACCCGCTTCGAGATTGAGACGGCGTGCCTGATGACGGCCGACGCACGCCTGCTCGCCGCGTTCGTGACCGAGCCTGCCGAAAACAATTTTCCGCGCCTGCCGGTACGGGCTGACGAAAACGTCTTCATCAGCGTCATGGGTTTTGCCAGCACAGAAGCGCATGCCCGCCACAAGGCCGCGCTTGCCGCCTCGCCGGCATGGCAGGATTTTTGGCGGGCCGCGCAACCCGGCTTGACCAAACCCACGGAGACCTTGCGGCTGTCGCCGACATCGCAATCACTGGTCGGGATCTATTCCTAAAGCGCGTCGACGCGCTGAGGAATAGATCGTTTTTTGTGCATTTCGTTCTCCCAAAACCGGGGCCACTTTTGGGCGACATGCATCAGACTTCAAATGCCTCGACGATGGTCTTGGCGACAAGGGCCGGGTCTTCCCAATGCGGGTTGTGGCCACAGCGCTCGGCCCGGACGAAGACGGCTCCGGCAAGAGCGGATTGCAACGCCTGCTGGTGCGCCTCGCCGAACAGCGGGTCGCAGGCGCCGGCGATGATCAGCGTCCGGGCCTGCACGGCCCGCGCCGCATCGCTCAGATCGGCGCTGCGGATTTCCTCGAGAATCGCGCGCCAGCGCGGCGCCGGCAATGCCGACGCGTCTCTCGCCAAGCCGGCGAGAAAGGCTGGAGGCACGTCGGGACTGCAGGCATGCCACCAGGCGTAGAACGGATCGGCCGGCGATATCGGGTCGCGCAGCGCCTCGACGCCCGCGACCAGCGGATGATCCGGCGCGAAATCGGGCTTTAGCGTGCCGGCCAGCACCACCAGCCCGCCAATCAGCTCCCTGTGTCGCCCTGCCAATGCGATGGCCACCATGGCGCCCAGCGAATGGCCGACGACGAGCGGCCGGTCGAGCCGCAAGCGTAGGATCAGCCCGGCAATATCGTCGGCGAAATCGGCTATGCCGCAGCCTTTGCCGGCCTGCGAGGCGCCGTGGCCGCGCAGATCCGGCATGATCAGACGGCGGCCGGCCAGATAGGGCGCCAGAAGCGAAAAGCTGCGGCTGGTGTCGGTGAAGCCGTGCACCGACAGCAGTGCCGGCTCGGCGCCTGTTATCTCGACATAGGCGATGTCGAGATTGCCGACAGTGACGAACTGCTTGCGGCCGGCCCAGCCGTCCTGGTTCGCGCAGGCATTCAGCACCGCCGCCCTCACAGGCCGAGCTTTTCCTTGACCGCGGCAAGGCCGGGTTGGCCGTCGAAGGTGGTGACACCGGCGAGCCAGGCATCGAGACGGCTCTTGTTGGCCGTGATTGCCTTCAGCGCGCCGTCCTCCGGCTTCATGCCGTCATTGATCAGATAACCCATGCCGACATTCTCGAAATCGATGTCGAAGGCGAGGTTTTTCAAGAACTGTGCGACGTTCGGGCATTGCTGCAGATAGCCCTTGCGCACCTGCGTCGTCACCGTCGCGGCGCCGAAATTCGGGCCGAAGAACTTGTCGCCGCCGGTCAGATATTTGAAGTCGTACATCATGTTCATCGGGTGCGGCGCCCAGCCCTGGAAGACGATGAACTGCTTCTCCTTGATCTCGTAGCCGACCTCGGAAAGCATGCCGGCTTCGCTCGATTCGACCACCTGCCAGCCGTCCAGGCCAAAGGCGGGATCGGCGATAGCGTCCATCATCAACTGGTTTGAACCGGGCTCGATGCCGTACATTTTCTTGCCGAATTTGTCGGCGAATTTGTGCAGGTCGGAAATGTCCTTGACGCCGGCTTCCCAGACATAGGTCGGCACGGCGAATGTGTATTTGGCGCCTACGAGATTGACGCGCACATTCTCGACCGAGCCGTCCTTCTTGTAGGGCTCGTAATAGGTGACCATGGCCGGGTCCCAGTAGCCCAGGAACAGGTCGAGGTCCCTGTTTTTCATGCCCTCGTAGATGACGTTGATGCCGAGCACCTGGCTTTGCGGCTGATAGCCAAGCGCCTCCAACAGGACATTTGCGACTCCTGTGGTGAAGGCAAGGTCGTTCCAGCCGGGTTCGGCCATGCGGACCGTCTTGCACTCTTCGGCCTCGGCCGCCTGGGCCGCATGAGTGGCCAACATGAGGCCGGCAAGGCAGACGCCATTTGCAAGGATGCGCAACATTTCGGTTCTCCTCGTCCGTAAAATTGACCAATTGGTCTTTTTATTGTCCCATGGGTCAATTCTTGATCTGAACGGACGAAGATGTCAACGTGGATTCGAAATGCATGGACCGATCCCGTGAAACTCAAGCGTCTCAGTGAGATCCGCCGCAAGGAATTGCGGCAGGCGGCCTTCGCGGTGCTGGAGCGCGAGGGCATTGCCGGCGCGACACTGGAAAAGGTGGCGGCGCAGGCCGGTGCCTCCAAGGGCATCGTGCTGCACTATTTCCGCAACAAGCAGGAATTGTTCGAGCACGCGATGCGTGAGGCAAACGCCGTCCTGTGCCAGGCGGTGATCGCGCGGCTTCGCCGGGCGCAGACTCCGATGGAGCGCATGGATGCGGTGATCGAGGGCAATTTCGAGGAGCATCTGTTCCAGCCGCCTCTCTGCCATGCCTGGCTGTCGCTCTGCGCCGAGGTGCCGCGCGACGAGAAGATGGCTCGTATCCAGAGGGTGATCCATGCGCGCATGCGCTCGAACCTGTTGTCGGGCCTGCGCGGCCTCGCCTCGCCCGGAGA
>NZ_RZRW01000659.1:0-891 GCF_003998745.1 Mesorhizobium sp. M7A.F.Ca.US.014.04.1.1
GAAAGCTGCACCAGCACGCACCCCGGCCAGTCCCCGACCAGCGGCCGCCCCACACCCTGGGCATGCGCCAGGGTGAACTCATATGGCCGCCTGCCGATCAGTTCGAAAGCGGTGAGTGCTGCCCCGGCACGGTCCATGGCCAGGCCGAACAGCGAAAGTGCCGCCTCGGGCGACGACAGGCCGACGAAGGCGACTTCGCGCCCCTTCGGCTTCGGGAACAGCTTCAGCACGGCGGCGGTGATGACGCCGAGCGTGCCTTCGGCGCCGACGAACAGGTTTTTTAGATCGTAGCCGGTGTTGTCCTTCTTCAGCTTGCGCAGGTCGTCGAACACCTCGCCGGTCGGCAGCACCACCTCGACACCGAGGCAAAGTTCACGCGCATTGCCGTAGGCAAGCACGCCGGTGCCGCCGGCATTGGAGGAAAGATTGCCCCCGATCTGGCAGGAGCCTTGCGCGGCCAGCGACAGCGGGAACAGCCGGTCGGCGGCGTCGGCTGCCTCCTGCAGCGTCTGCAGGATGACACCGGCCTCGACCGTCACCGTGTTGGACAGGACGTCGATCTCGCGGATGCGGTTCAGCCGCGACAGCGACAGGACGATTTCGCGCCCGGACCTGTCCGGCACCTGCGCGCCGACCAGCCCGGTGTTGCCGCTTTGCGGCACGATCGGCGTTCCCGTCTCGGTCGCCAGCCGCATGATCCGGCTGACCTCGTCGAGGCTGCCCGGCCGCAGCACCAGCGACGTCGCGCCGTGCCAGAGCCCACGTCGCTCAATGAGGTAGGGCGCGATGTCCTGCTGATCACGCAGCGCATATCTGTCGCCGACGATCGCAGCGAAGCGATCGATGAGGGCGGGATCGAGTGTCTCTGTGATTTCGATCATGAGGGAAACT
>NZ_RZRW01000659.1:901-2897 GCF_003998745.1 Mesorhizobium sp. M7A.F.Ca.US.014.04.1.1
CGACAGCCGATCGTTGATCGCTTCGCCGAGCCCGTCGCAGGGAATAGGCTCGACGGCGATGGTGCGCGCGCCGCTGCGGTCGAGTGCCTGCATACAGGCGAACAGATTGCTCGCCGCTTCGCGCAGGTCACCGGTTTCGGACAAATTGAGGAAGGCTTCGGCGCGGTGCCAGCCTTGTGCCCTCTGGCCGCCGAAGCCGAGCAAAGCCTCGCCCTCGCCGACCGTGCCGGCATTGAGCCGCATCGCGGCACCTGGCGCATAGTGCGAGGCAAGCATGCCCGGCGCCTCGATACTGGCGGTGCCGCCGCGCAACAATTCCATGCCGATGGCGGCCTCGATCTCCTCGGCAGCGATGCCGCCGGGCCTCAGCAGCCGCATTCTTTCCCCCTCGGCCTTGAGAATCGTCGATTCCAGCCCGACCGGGGTTGCGCCGCCATCGACCACCAGCTTTATCCGCGCACCGAGATCGGCTGCCACCGCTTGCGCGGTCGTTGCGCTGATCCTGCCGGATGAATTGGCGCTGGGCGCGGCAAGCGGGCGGCCGAGCCTGGCGATCAGATCGCCGCCAAAGCCCCTCGGCATGCGCAAGGCGATTGTATCGAGCCCGGCGGTGACGAGCGGATGGATGCCGTTGCCGGGCCGTTGCGGCAGCACCAGCGTCAGCGGACCGGGCCAGAACGCGCGCGCGAGTTTCTTCGACAGCGGATCGAACAGCGCGAGGCGCTCGGCCATCGCCATGTCGGCGACATGGGCGATCAGCGGGTTGAAGCGCGGCCGCCCCTTGGCTTCGAAGATGCGCGCGACGCCGATGCCGTTGGTCGCGTCGCCAGCCAGCCCGTAGACGGTTTCCGTCGGGATGGCGACGACATCGCCCTCCCTGAGCAGCGCCAGCGCCCGCTCCAGCGCCTCGCCCGAGCCAAGTATTTCAGCCACTCTCGTCACCTCACAGATGCGGGGTGCGTAGTACGATGGCGGCCATTGGGCAAGTCGGCTGTTGGGTAACCGTTTGTTGGCGAGCAGGAGCATTGGCGATTTATCAATCCCTAAAATGCTATGGTTCCACGAAAGCCGGCATCAATTCCGGCCTGCTATCGAACAGCTTCTGGGCAAAGGGGAGCGACATCAGTGTCTGCGCGTATCCTGCTGGGTATCATTCTTGCTGTTGCGGCCGGCGAAGCCCAGGCGTCATCCCTGGTTTTTCCAGGCACGCCATCCTCCACACCATCGATCGTCAGGATCGGCGCTCCCAACCAGCCTGGAATCGTCGATGCGGTCAACACCAGCGATGCGCGGTCGGTGATGGCAGTAGGGGAAGCGCCGCCCGACGTCACCGATGAAAAGGTAGCGGCGATCCCGGACAAGCCCGCGACCGGACACGGCTTCCAGCCAGGCCCGATGGTCATCCGTGGCGGCGTTACCGGTCCCGATTTCCCGGCACCCGCGCCAACCGCTGCACCAGCGACCGGTGCCGCGCCGGCCGCTGGCACCGCGCCGGCAACGGCCACCGCTTCCGCTGCCCCCTCAGGGAACGCCGAGAACAAACCCGCCCCGCCGAGCGCTCCGGCCCCGGCAGCAGGGCAGCGCATGCCTCCCAACGGCTACACCAAGTAGCCTCGGCTCAAAGACAGCCGACATCGATGGCGTGACTTGACGGCGATCTGGCGCCCGGCGCACCATTGCCAGGCAGTCCCCGTTCCAGGCATTTCTGGCAGACGGGATTTCATCACTAGGGGTAAAGGGGGGGCCATGAGAAAATCTGGAATCGTAACCGGAGCAGGCCTATTGCTGGCGTCACTGCTTGGCGTCGTCGCGGCTCATGCCGACGACATGCTGGGATCCTATGTCGCGCGCATTTCCGATCGCGACCATCAGGCGAGTGACGGCTATGCGCTGGACAATGCCGCGCAGATGGTGCGGCAGGACCGCGCCAACTGGCACAAATTCCACCGCCGTGACAGCGACGACGAGGCTGATGGCTGGTTCAGGACCAACGACC
>NZ_RZRW01000066.1:0-16067 GCF_003998745.1 Mesorhizobium sp. M7A.F.Ca.US.014.04.1.1
GCGCGAATCCCGCGCCAGCACGCCCATGCTGATATTGTCGGAGATCGACATGTCGAGGAACAGGCCGAGTTCCTTGCGGTCCTCGGTCAGATAGGCGATGCCGGCATCGAGCGCCTCGCGCGGCGAGCCGATGGTTACAGGTTTGCCGTCGAGTTCCAGCGTGCCTGAAATGTGCCTGTCGGCGCCGAAGATCAGCCGCGCAAGCTCTGTGCGGCCGGAACCGACCAGACCCGCCAGCGCCAGCACCTCGCCCTTGTGCAGGTCGAACGAACAGTTTTTCAGGAGACGGCCGTCGGACATGGCGCGCACCGAGAGCGCCACCGCGCGCTTTTCATCCGGCGGCCGATGATCCTTCTTGTAGAAAGCCGACAAATCGCGGCCGACCATCATCGAGACGAGGCGCGAGGCACTGAGGTCGGCACGCTCGAGCGTGCCGACATAACCGCTGTCGCGCAGCACGCTGACGCGGTCGGCAAGCTGGTAGACCTCTTCCATGCGGTGGCTGATGTAGATGATGGCGATGCCTTGCGATTTCAGCGTCGCGATGACCTCGAACAGCCGGTCGGTCTCGCGCGAGGTCAGCGACGTGGTCGGCTCGTCCATGACGATGATGCGCGCATTGGTCGATAGCGCGCGGGCGATCTCGACCAGCTGGCGCTCGCCGAGCGACAGGCTGGAGACCATGTCGCGGGCCGAAAAGGAAACGCCGAGCCGCTTGATGATCTCGCTGGCGCGCCGGGTGCACTGGTCGCGATCGACGATGCCGAAGCGTCGCGGCTCGTTGCCGAGGAAGATGTTCTGCGCCACCGTCAGATTGGGCGCCAGCGACAGCTCCTGATAGATCACCGCGACGCCGCTGGCGCGCGCCTTGATCGGATCGCCGGTCGCAGCCGGCATGCCGTCGATCAGGATCTCGCCGCCGGCATCCGGCCGATAGGCGCCTGAAAGCACTTTCATCAATGTCGACTTGCCGGCGCCGTTCTCGCCCATCAGGGCGTGCAGCTCCCCGGCATGGACGCTGAGCGAGACATCGTGCAAGGCACGGATCGCGCCGAACGTCTTGGAGATGTGGCGCATCTCCAGCACCGGCTGGCGCGCCGTCTCAGCCTGGGCAATCGCACTCATCGCGCGCCTCCCACTGCCGCACCGGCGACGCTCTGGTCCATCGTGGCGTCACGCCAGTTGCTGCGATAGCCTGCCAACCCGGTGAAACGCGACGCGTGCACCGGCTCTGGAACTTCGGCGGCGAATTCGCGCCCGACGCTCTCGAAGGCGAGCGCCGCTGCACCCGTGGCGCTGCCCTCCAGCGTGGCGCCCTGCAGGAAAGCCTGGCCGGGACGCAACTGCGCCAGCAGTCCGGCCAACACACCGCCTGTGTTCAGCCCGCCATCGACGATCACCGTGTTGTTCGAATGGATGAGGTCGAGCGACAGATCGACCATCAGCGCGACGTAGAGCAGCGCGGTGGCCGCGCGTTCCCCGGCATCGGGCATGCGCCCCACCAGCCGGCCGGACTGACTGGGCATCGGCCCGCCTGGCGCGAAGCTCGGCAGCGCCATGATGCCGGCATCGATCACCCGCTGCACCACCGGACCGGCGATCTCGCCTTGCCAGCCGCCGCTGATGGTTGCGAATTCGCGTCCGCCCATGAAGCGAATGGTCGGCACCGGGCCGCCGCCGACATCGACATTGACCAGCATGTCGCGATCCCGGTCGAGCGTGTCGAGCGGGCAATCCGGATTGAGCACGACGACCCAGGTGCCGGTCGAAACGACGGTGACCGGGCCAAGCTCCTGCCGGCGATAGGCATAGAGCGCCGCATTCGAATCATGGACGCCGTTGTGGATGGCGATCGGTCGCGCCGCAGCGCCGAGGCGGTGCTCGCCGATAACGGTGCCGGCGCGCTCGAAGCCAGGCATCCGGTCACGCCAGCCCTGCGCGTCGACCAGCGAGGAAAAGTCCTGGCTCCGCGGCGCCCACAGATGCGAATGGCAGCCGAGATAGGACACTTCCGAGACCGCCCGCCCGCCAAGGCGCCAGCTCCAGTATTGCGGATAGCCGAGGATCGATTTCGACGTAGCGAACGCGTCGGGATCGACCTCCTGCAGCCACAGCATGTGGCGGCCGTAGTTGAAGCCGAGCGGCAGCCGCGGCGAAAAGGTCTCCGAAAAGTCCGGAATGCGGCGATCGATCCGCGCGGCAATCTCGGCCGGCGGCTCTTGCTCGTAGTCGAGGATCGGATGCGTCAGCGCCGCTTCGTCGACCAAGGCAAAGGTGCAGCCATGGCCCGACACCATGACCCCTTCCACTCCATGACCGTCGACCGTATCGGCAACGGCGCTGAGCGCCCAATGGTGGAGCGCCGCCTCGTCGAGCACGCTGAAGCCGCCTTGGCGCATCCATTTCGGCTGTGTCCGGCGCTCGTCGATGATCCGCCCGTCCTGGCCGAAGACGAACAGCTTCGAATTGGTCTTGCCGAAATCGAGGACAGCCACCTTCACTGGATGGCTCCCGAGGCTATCCGCACCATGACGCCGGCGTCCTCCAGCATGCGCGCATCGGCGTCGGAGAGACCGTCGTCGGTGACCAGCGTGCCGATGCGGGAAAGCGGCAGCGCGACATTGCGCGCGTGGATCGACAGTTTGCGGCTGTCGGCCAGCACCACGATCTGGTCGGCGCAAAGGCTGAGATCGACGATCGAGCGTACCAGCAGCGGGTGCGATTCCATCACGCCTTCCTGGCCAAGGCCTTGCGCGCCGAGAAAGAACTTGGAGGCATAGAAGGGCACGGCCTGGCTGAGCGAATGGATGATGCCGGGTTCGCGATGCAGATCACCGCCCGCAACCGTCAGGCTGCAATGGCCGTGGTCGCTGAGATAGGCCGCCAGCGGCATCGAGTTGGTGTAGAGGCGGATGTTGCGCTCGGCGAGCTTGACGCCCAGATGGAAGCAGGTCGAGCCGCCATGCACGATGACGGCGTCGCCGTCGCGCACCATGGTCGCCGCGAGAGCGGCGATCTGCCGCTTGGCCTCGACCGCAAGGTCGCGGTTCTCGTCGTAGGGCCTGGCGTAGGCAACAC
This sequence comes from Mesorhizobium sp. M7A.F.Ca.US.014.04.1.1, assembly GCF_003998745.1. Taxonomy (NCBI): domain Bacteria; kingdom Pseudomonadati; phylum Pseudomonadota; class Alphaproteobacteria; order Hyphomicrobiales; family Phyllobacteriaceae; genus Mesorhizobium; species Mesorhizobium sp. M7A.F.Ca.US.014.04.1.1. The sequence continues at coordinate 3,079 of NZ_RZRW01000066.1, forward strand.
CGGCCTGGGAAGCGCCGTCGAGCGCCGAGATGCCGCCATAGACCTTCCGCGCTTCGCCGGCCTCGTCGATCCTGTCGATATCGCGCCTGACCGTCGCGGCTGAAACGCCAAGCCGCTCCTGCAACTCGCGCACCGAAGCGAACGGACGATCCCGCAACAGTTCGACGATCTGACGCTGACGGCCGGAGTCGCTCAATTCTTTCCTCCCGGATGCCATTTTCCATGGCAATTGGCGTAACTTACTCAACATTAGTCGGATTGCAAGCGTGTTTGATGACAGTAGATCACTATTGACGTAGATCACTCGTTTCTGCGATATCAGCGCCAATTCGATCCCGGCAACGGGATTTCGCGCAGGACACGGCCGAGCCGTTGGAGGAAAAGCGCCATGGCGACCGAAGCTGACGCGCAGGAACTGGCGGCCTTGCGGGCGCTTTCGGCCAGCATAGGGCGGAGCCCGCATCTCACCCAGGCGGCAGGCGGCAACACCTCGCTGAAAGCCGGCGACACGCTGTGGATCAAGGCCTCCGGCACCTGGCTGAAAGACGCGCTCGTCGATGACATCATGGTGCCGGTGGCGATGGCGCCGCTGCTGAAAGCCGTCGAACAGCGCGATCGCGCCGCCGACCAGCCGCAGGGTTTCACCATTGCAGCGCTCAACCCGCGCGGCCTGCGGCCATCGATCGAGACCACGGTGCACGCTTTGATGCCGCAGCGCGTCGTTCTGCATGTCCATTGCGTCGACACCATCTCGCTTGCCGTGCAGGCCGATGGCGAGGCCGAGGTCGCCAAGCGGCTCGATGGCATCGAATGGGCCTATGTGCCCTATTTCCGGCCCGGCCTGCCGCTTGCACGCGGCATTGCCGAAAAACTGCGGCCTGGTGTCGACGTGCTGATCCTTGGCAATCACGGGCTGGTCGTCGCTGCCGAAACCGTCGCCGGGGCGGAGCTTCTGCTGCGCCGTATCAGGTCATTGCTGGCCCGGCCGGCGCGCGCGACCGCCGCACCCGACCTCGACGCCTTGGCCGCGCTTGCCGGCGACAGCGGCTACAGATTGCCGGCCGATGTCGAAGCGCATGCGGTTGCGCTCGACGCTGAGAGCCGCCGCATGGCGCAGGCCGGCAGCCTCTATCCGGACCACGTCATCTTCCTCGGCCAGGGCTCCGTCGTGGCGAAGCCAGGCGAGGCCGTGGCAGATGTCGTTGCACGACTGGGCACGTCGCCTGCGGCGATCCTGTTTCCCGGCGCAGGCGTGCTGATGCGCGGCGACGCCAGTGCCGGCGCCGATGCCATGCAACGCTGCCTCGCCGACGTGACGGCGCGCATCGATATCGCCGCGCGGCTGAACTATCTCACCGCTTCCGAGAATGACGAGCTGGTCAACTGGGACGCCGAGCAGTATCGCCAGAAGCTCAACGCGGCTGGCGGCTAGCATGGACATGATGCCACTTGTCATCGGCATCGACATTGGCACATCAGGTGCGCGCGCCGTCGCCATGCGCCCTGATTTTTCCATAGCCGGGCATTCGGCCGTTCCACTCGACAGGTTTGGCGGCGATGGCCGAGCCCCCACGGCGTGGTGGCAAGCGGTCAAGGCGGCGCTGACGGAGCTGCTTTCCGGCATCGACCGCACGGCGGTCCGCGCCATCGCCGTCGACGGCACCTCCGGCACGCTGCTGCCGGTCGACGCCGCCGGGCTGCCGCTGGCCGAACCGCTGATGTACAACGACAAGGTCGATGACGACGACATCCTGGCCGCGATCGCCCGCACCGCGCCGGCTGCAAGTGCAGCGCACGGAGCGACATCCGGCCTCGCCAAGGCCCTGCGCTTCCAGCATCTACCGGGCATTGCGGCAGTGCTGCATCAGGCCGACTGGATTGCCGGAAACTTCTCCGGCCGCTTCGACGTCAGCGACGAGAACAATGCCCTGAAGACAGGTTATGATGTCGAGGCCCGCCGCTGGCCGGAATGGATCGCGGCGACCGGAATGCGCATGGAGTTGCTGCCGCGCGTGATCGTGCCGGGCGAGGTCACGGGCGCCCTCACCGCGGAAGCCGGGGAACTGTTCGGCTTGCCGCGCGATGTGGCCGTCGTCGCCGGCACCACGGATGGCTGCGCCTCGTTCCTGGCGACCGGTGCCGCCGCGATCGGCGACGGGGTCACTGCGCTGGGATCCTCGCTGACCATCAAGATCCTGTCCGACCGGCCGATTTCGGCGCCGCGCTTCGGCATCTACAGCCACCGGCTCGGCAACGCCTGGCTGGCGGGCGGTGCCTCGAACTCAGGCGGCAAGGTGCTGGCCCAGCACTTTCCGCTCGCCCGTATCATCGAACTCAGCGCGACAATCGACCCGGAGACGGGCACCGGCCTCGATTACTATCCGCTTCCCGCCACGGGCGAACGGTTTCCGATCGCCGATCCGGCGCTGCCGCCTCGCCTTGCGCCGCGGCCGGCGGACGACGCCGATTATCTGAAAGCGATGTTCGAAGGCATCGCCGCGATCGAAGCGCTCGGCTATGACAGGCTTGCCGAGCTCGGCGCGCCCACGCTGATATCGGTCAGGAGCGTCGGAGGCGGGGCAGCGAACCCGGCCTGGACGGCAATCCGGCGTCGCAGGCTCGGCGTCGATTTCCTGCCCGCGCTTTCCGACGAGGCCGCCGCCGGCACGGCGCGGCTGGCGCTGATGGGTGCAAGCCGGGCAGGACTCCTATGAGCGCGAAAACGATCGAACGTCTCGACGGCCTCGGGCCGCTGGCGGAGCGCTATAATGTGTTCCTGCTCGACCAGTTCGGCGTGCTGCACGACGGCACGCGGCCCTATCCAGGCGCGGCGGCAGCGCTATCGGCGCTGAAACGCGCCGGCAAGACCGTGGTGCTGGTTTCGAACTCCGGCAGGCGGGCTCAACCCAATGAAAGCCGGCTCATGAAACTCGGCTTCGAACCGGGAAGCTGGGATCATTTCGTTTCTTCCGGCGAGGTGGCGTGGCGATCCTTTGGGGAGATGGCGGCGTCGGGAAAGCTGCGCCCGGGGACAAAATGCCTGCTGATCAGCCGCGACAATGACCGCTCCGCGATCGAAGGCCTGCCATTTGCGCTGACCGGGTCCGGCGATGAGGCCGAGCTGGTGCTGATCGCGGCCAGCGAGGGTGACCGCTTTGACCTTGACCATTATCGCAGGCTGTTCGCGCCGGCGGCGGAGCGGCGGGTGCCGTGTTTCTGCACCAATCCCGACATCATCATGCTGACGGCCGTTGGCCCGCGCTTCGGCGCCGGCCGGCTGGCCGATCTCTACGAAAGCCTGGGCGGCAGCGTTACCCGCATCGGCAAGCCCGACACGGCGATTTTCGACGCCGCGCTGGCGCTGGCCGGCGAGCCGGACCGTGGCACCGTGGTCTGCGTCGGCGACAGCGTCGAACACGACATATCGGGGGGAAACAGCACCGGCATCGCCACCGCGCTGGTGCTGAGCGGAATACTGGCGGACACACCGGATCTCGCCGCTGTTTTCGACGAACAGCAGGCCTGGCCGGACTACATCATGGACAGCTTCAGCTTCCGCTGACCGCTTCCAGCATGCGCCGCGCGCTCTCCTCGTCGGTGATCAGGATGGTTGGGGCGATGAGGGTCATGGCGCCGAGCAGCGCTTCGGTTTTCTCCTCGCCACCGGAGGTGAGGATGCGGATCGGTGCCTTGCGCAGACGGTCGACATCCACCGACATCACGTGGCTGTTGACGGGGTGGTCGACCAGATCGCCGTTGCGGTCGAAGAAATGGAACAGGAGGTCACCCACGGCGCCACGCGCAAGCAGGGCCTCCCGATCCGCCTCCTTGAGGAAGCCACCACGAGAGAAGGTGGTGGCCGAGGCGATCCCGCCGACGCTCAGCAGAACGGCATCGAGCACGTCGGCCATTTCGAAAATCTCCTGCAGGCCGCAGCGCTCGATCAGGGCGATCTTGGTCTCGACGCTGTCGACCACGGCTGGTGTCGGCATCAGATAGCCGTCGCCCTGGAATATCTGAGCGAAGCGCCAGGCGAACTCGGCTGGGTTGACCCGGCGCACGACGCCGACACCGCCAAGCAGCGAAATCACCTTGAAGTCGGTGAGCGACTTGGCGCTGATGAAAGGCAGGCTCGAGAACAGCGTCTGCCCCCAGCCGACACCGACCCGCATGCCGGACTTCATCGTGTCCGACAGGAAGCTGCCGGTTTTGGCACTGATCGCTGGTATGGGATCGGCATCGGCTGCCGAAAGCGGCGCCACCAGCGCCTGCTGCAGCCCGAACGTCTTCTCCAATGCGCGCTCAAGCCGCACGATTTCCGACAATTCGCTCTCGATGGTGATCTTCACTTCGTTGCGCGCCCGGGCATCCGCCAGCATGCGCACGATGGTGACGCGACCGACGCCGAGCACGTCGGCGATCTCGTTCTGCGTCATCTGTTCGACGAAATACATCCAGGCGGCGCGAATCCTGAGGCGATCCGTCCGGCTTTCGCTGGCGACCTGCTCGGTTGCCTCGCCTCGACCGTCTTCGCTTTCGCCCTGTCGTCGTCTGCCCAAGTCTGTCTCTCCCCCTGCGGCGACGGACGAGGGCGCCGCCGCCGATTCTGCATGCTGGTCTAGTATCGCCTATTGATCTACCTATCGATAGGAACAATGTAGAGAGTGGCGGCTGCCCCGGTCGGCTATCCGCAGCAAATTTCAAGGCGATCCGCGATGCTCCGACAAATCTCCGAAGATGTCCGCGTCAATCTGAAGGACCGGCTGCGGGAAGTCCGCGAAATCATCCGCCAGAGCCGCCATGACGGCAGCGGCGATGCCAGCATCCTGCGCGAAGCAACCAGCCATCTGCCGCCGTTTCCAGGCAAGGGCATCGAAGGCCTGCTCAGCCATGCCGCGAGTGCCGTCGACGAAGCACTGTCGATCGCCGAAGCTTTCGTCCCGCATGAGCGCCCGATCAAGGTGGACGGCACCACGGTGAAGGGCCTCGGCACCTATTTCCCGGTCGGCAACGAGGATCGCCAACTGGACGCCGAGCGCCTGTTCCGGCGCGATATGTATTATCTGACCAAAGCGGTGCTTGCCGGCCTGAACATCGACAATGCCCGCATCCACGAAGCCGATTTCGCGGCCGTCCATGCCACGATGCGCAAGCGGCATGGCGATCTCCTGGCCGCATTGGCCGCGCCGGGTGCCGGACTGCAGGCAATCGCGGCCACCTGCTCGGCGCTGCTGGTCGAGTGCCTCAATCAGCGTCCCGTTCGCTTTGCCGAGACCGTGCCGGGAACGCCGGCGGGCGGCCGGGCGCTCGACATAAGCTGCCTGGCGCCGCTCGCTTTGGCCTGCGGCCTGGCGACCACCGGCAGCGACGGCGCGCCGGAGCCGGACATGCTGGAGATCGCGATCCTGGCGGCGGATATTCGCCACGATCGCATCGTTCAGGCTTGCGCCAAGGCAAACCCGATCGCTGAGCTGACACCGGTCTTCGCCACCTTGCTTGCCCATCTGCCGTAGTCAGCCGGCCTGGGCTAGCCTTCAGCGGCCATGGCCATGATCGCTTTCTTGGCGCGCTGGATCGAAGCCGGGCTCATCGAGAGTTCGGTCAGCCCCATCTTCACGAAGGTCGCAATCAGATCCGGACGGCCGGCCGCCTCACCGCACATGCCGACCATGATACCGGCGGCGACGCCGGCTTTTGCCGTCATTTCGATCGCCGATATGACGGCCGGATTGGTGACATCGTTGAGCTTGGCGACGGTCGGATTGAGCCGGTCGGCGGCCATGATGTACTGGGTCAGATCGTTGGTGCCGATCGAGAAGAAAGCGACCTCCTTGGCCAGCGCCGGGGCGATGAGCACGGCGGCCGGGGTTTCGATCATGACGCCGAGATCGAATGATGCGTGCGGCACGCCTTCGGCTTTCAGCTCGGCCGTGCATTCGTCGACCAGCACGCGCGTCTGCCTGACCTCCGAGAGGTCGGACACCATCGGCAGCATCACCTTGATGTTGCCGTGCACGGCTGCGCGCAGCAGCGCCCGCAGTTGGCGCTTGAAGATGTCGGGCCGGTCGAGACACATGCGGATGCCGCGCCAGCCGAGGAAGGGATTCTCCTCGTCGGGAAATTCGATGCCGGCAATCGGCTTGTCACCGCCGATGTCGAGCGTGCGCACAATGACCGGATAAGGCGCAAAAGCCTTGGCCAGCGCCGCATAGGTCTCGGCCTGCATGTCTTCCGAGGGCAGATGCATATGGCGCATGAACAAAAGCTCGGTGCGGAACAGGCCGATGCCCATGGCACCAGCCTCTTGCGCCGCTTCGATTTCCTCGAGTGAGCCGATATTGGCCGCCACCTCGATGATCCTGCCGTCGGCGAGCTTCGGCGTCACCGTCTTGAAGACGGTCAGCCCGGCGCGCTCCTTTGCCGCCGCTTCGACGCGGCCGGCGAAATCGGCACGGGTCGCCTCGTCGGGGTCGATGATCACATGGCCGGCATTGCCGTCGAGCGCGACGTCTCGCGCGGTACGCAAGGCATTGACCTGGTCGCCGAGGCCGAGCACTGCCGGAATGCCGTGCGAGCGCGCGATGATGGCGATGTGCGAGGTGGCGCCGCCATGGCCGCACACCACGCCGCCGATACGCTTCAGCGGCGCGCGTGCCAGATCCCAGGCGCCGATGTCGTCGGCGATCAGGATAGCCCCTTCGGGGATGTTTTCGAGGCTGACATCGTCTTGGCCCAGCAACACCAGGCAAATCTGCCGCCCAACGGCGTGGACATCATCTGCCCGCGCGTTGAGATAGTGATCGTCGACGGCGCTGAATTCGGCGGCAATGGTGGAGGCGGCGGTGATGACGGCGGAAACCGCGTCGTTGCCGCCCTTGATCAGGCCCTCGGCCTCACCAGTCAGGCTGTCGTCGGCGGCGATATCGCGCAGCGCGGCGACGATGCCGCGGTCTCCAGCCGACAGGCTGTCCTGCGCCAACGCATGATCCATGCGGGCCTGGACCGCGCCGACAGCCGTGCGGAACCTGTCGATCTCGCCTTTTATCTCCTCGGCCCGCAACATGCGGCCCTGTCCGGCGATATCGGGTGGGAAATGCGCAAAGGCCGGGCCGATGGCGAAACCTTCGCTGGCGGCCACGCCACGCAAGCGGTTTGCCCCGCCAGGTGCCGCCGGCACGGATCCCGGCGCGGGTGCCGCTTCCTGCCCGGCATCGTTGGCTGGGCTCTGCGCTTCCGCTTCATCATCGAGGCCGGCCCGCGGATTCTCGAGATAGCCGATCAGCGCCTCGAGCGCCTCGATGGCATCGGCGCCATTCGCCCGCACCGTGACTTCCTGGTTCTCCTTGACCGCCAGCAGCATCAGCTTGACCGAACTCTTGGCGCTGACCGCCTTGCCGTCCTTGATCAGTTCGACGTCGGATTCGAAGCCCTTGGCGAGCTTCACGAACCGCGTCGCGGGACGGGCGTGCAAACCTTCATGCACTCTGACGATGGTCGAGCGTTCCATGGCAAATACTCTGGTTTTGGGCGCCGCTCCCAACATGGGCCGCGGCGCGAATGCTGTCAGGCGGCGATGGTGATGATCGCGCCGGTCTTCAGGGCGGCCACGAGCGCTTGCGGATCGACTTGCGACGCACAGATCTCGCCCGGTCTCTCGGCCTCGGTAGCGCCGTTGAACGAAATGACGACATGACCCATTTCCAGCACCTTGCTCCACGCGCTGGAGCCGACCGCTGTGATAACAGCGGCAACCGGGCCGAGGGTGATCGAAGCGCCCTTGGCGGGCGCTCCGTCACTTGGTCCCTGCTCCGCCTTGTGGAGCACCGAAACCTCGGCAAGCTCCGGCGGCGAGCCATCCGCAAACAGGATGACCACGCCCCCTTCGGCAAGGTCCGCCACTTCGGGGCCGATGGCAGTGACCCGTGTTCTCAAAAGAACCGTCATATGGCGAACCTCATTTTCTCAAACTTTCCCTAGAGCGGTGAACCGCTCTATCTCTTTGTTTTGACGCAGTTTCCAAGGGAAAGCATTGTGCGCTTTTCCCGGAATTGCCTTAGAACACGATCAGGCTGACGACCCAGGCGATCAGCACCGAGACCGGACCCATGATCTGGCGGCTGATGAGCACCGCCGGAACGCCGATTTCGATCGTCTTAGGCTTGGCCTCGCCGAGCGCCAGGCCGACGGGGACGAAGTCGCAGCCCACCTGGGTATTGTAGGCAAACAGCGCCGGCAGTGCCATTGCCGGCGAAATCGTGCCGTTGGCGATCTGCGGGCCGATGATGGCGACGCCGATGACCTGCGCGATGACAGCGCCTGGCCCGAGGATGGGCGACAGGAACGGCAGGCCGCAGATCGCCGAGATGATCAGCAGGCCGACGATGTTGTTGGCCAGCGGACCCATCGGCTGCGCCAGCACATCGCCGATGCCGGTATACAGGATCAGACCGATGAGCATGGTCACGAAGGCCATGAACGGCAGCACGTTGCGGATGACCTGGTCGATGGTGCGGCGGCCGGCATTGAAGAAGATGCCGACGATACGTCCCATGACGCGGCCGATCGTGCTGATGAGGCCGATCAGCCCACCTTCGCTCGGCAGCGGCTGTGGTGCCGCGGTCGCATTGTTGTTTGAACTCATCGCTGCTGCTCCCCCTGCAGTCGTGATCGTTTCGGATCCGTCCGCCATTGTGATGTTGGCCGGCTTCACGCCCGAAACGTAGATGTCCTCGGTGATGAACTGGGCCAGCGGCCCGGATTGACCGACCGGCGTCAGATTGACGGTCGGGATACGTTTGCGCGGATAGACGCCGCATCGTGCGGTGCCGCCGCAATCGACGACGACAACCGCCATCTCGCTTTCGATCGGCGGTGCCCTGAAGCCGTCGACGGCCTCGGCGCCGGTCATGTCGGCGATGAGCTGCGCCACCGGGTGAATGCCACCACCGGTGACGGAAACCACCTTGCTGCGCTGTTCGGTCGGCTCGATGATGAGCGGGCCACCCCAGCCGGTTTTGCCCTGGGAGATTTTTACGGCTTTATATGTCTTGGCCATGATGTCCTCCCCGCCCTTACAGCTCGACGCCTTGGCGGCGTGCCATGATCGCGGTGATGCGTTCGGTCAGCATGCCCTTGAGCAGGATGACGACGAGGCCGACGATGGCGTACCAGATCGCCACCTTGACGTGGTAGCCGGCGACGACGACGCCCTTCTTTTCCAGCTCCAGCAGCGCGACGAGAATGCCACCCCAGACGAAATACTCGCCGGGATTGATGTGCGGGAACAGGCCGAGCGGCGGGTGCACATAGGACACGGCCGCGTCATAGAAGGCTGGCTTGTGCTTTTCTTCCAGGAACGATCCGAACGTATAGGCCATCGGATTGGTGAGGAAGAACACCGCCAGCAGCGGCAAAAGCGTGTAGCGCGTCAGCGCGATCCGGCCGGCGCCGCGCGCCAGGCCATGCACGCGCTCTTCACCGACCAGTTCGGTGACGGCATAGAAGGCCGTCATCAGCACGACCAGCGTCGGAATGATGCCGGTGACGAAGCCGGCGAAGACCTCGCCGCCCTTCTGGAAGATGCCGATGAAGTACTTGCCGATGGCGGTCAGCCAGCCGAGCTGCTCTTCCTGCTGGACGTCCTTCAGCTTTTCCTTGAACTGATCGACGGTGATCGGTCCGCTGTCCGCTTGTGCGAGGACAACGAGATGGTCGGAGGCATGCTCGACAGCGAGCTTGCCATGCAATGCGGCATCCGAAACCATGGCACCTGCGACATGCAGATTGTGCACGGCCATGTCGGCATGCTGCGCCAACAACGAAAATACAGACATTTCTCCTCCTTATGCCACCCGCCGGTTGATCCCAGTCGGTGCGCGGCGTCCTCTATCCCTTTGATTTAGAGCCCGAAATCATCCGGCTCTAAGCCCTTGCTACGTTCAAACCGGACAGGCCCGGCTTCTTCCCCGGCTCCGACCGTGTCTTGTCGATCTGCTCGATCGCCCGTTTCACGGCCTCGGCCACACCGGGTTCCCCCTCCCCCATGATTGCAGGGTTGGACCGGAGTCGATCGAGGGGAACACCCTCGAATTCTTCATGTCTCTTGAACTTGGTGAAGACGGAACGGCCGCTCATCACCATCAGGCGGCGCACGACCAGATCGGGCGTCACCACCACGAGCGCGATGGTGCCCTTGGCCAACCGGCCGCGAAAATTGCCGGCTCCGACGAAGCCGTCCTTGTACTGGTCGGTGACGCCCCTGAAGACATCCGAATAATGCCGCATCTGCAGCCAGACGCCGAGCGACTGCAGCGCCCACACGATAACCAGCAGAAGCAGTCCCCACTGCCAAATCGCCATTCGGTTCTCCTCCCGAAGCCTCAGTTGAATCGCACCTTGGACCGGCGCGTGACAACAGCAAAGTGAGAACATTTGTTTCCGAGAATGTCAATATGTATGATATTGGCCTCTGAAGCGGTCATCCACAGGGCCGCTGACAGATTTCGGCGGCGGCGCGCTTGTGCTAGGCTGACCGGGAAACAGGATACGAGGAAACATGGACCTGCCCTTCAGGGACGAACTGGCCTTGATGCCCGATCTTCGCCATCGGCTGCGGCAGTTGCGCTGGTTCCGCGCCACCTTTCGCGGCAGCGCCAAGGTGGTCTCGGACACGTTCGGCGTGCGCTTCGAGATCGACGAGGCCAAGCTCACCAGGGCCTTTCTCGACTGGGTCGAGATCATGGAGGGGCAGAAGCGCTTCGCCGCGATCGACCGCGCCGACTTCATCGTCTTTGCCGCCGGCCTCGTGCTGCGTGAGCTGATAAAACAGGCGCCGGCCAGGGAAATCTCCGGCCTCACGCAGCTGATCGAGACGGAAACGAACGCCGGCACGCTGGAAATCGTCCGCTTCTGGCCGGAGGGTTTCCTCTACACCAACTACTGCGTCTCGGTGATTTCGGCGATCCACGAGCAGGAATTCGGCACGACACCCGGGATCGACAAATGCGCCGACGATTTGCGCACCTGGTGGTCCTATCGCGAGAATGTGACCGAGATGCCGGCCTATGCGGTGGCTTTCCTCGACCGCTTTCTCGGCGCCGAACCGAACTGGATCACCCCGGATCGCGCGCAGTCCCGGCAAGCCATGCAACGGGCGCTCGTGTCTTCCCGTGCGAGCGATGCGTTGCGCCAGCTTTGAGCCCGCTCTTCGCGCCCCCAAAACCGCACGTGCTATTGAACATTTGACTTTTTGCCGATAGCGATGTGCGAAAATTGACTCGAGAGGGAAACGCGTGGCGCGACCAAGGCCTATTATTTTCGATTGCGACGGCGTTCTTGTCGACAGCGAGCCTCTGGCCGCCCGCGCCTATGAGCGCGTCTACGAAAAGCACGGCATGCCCGGCGTCAACACCAGCGTCATCGCCCAATGCATCGGCATGAAGCAGTCCGATATCATCGCCAGGATCAAAGATTTGACCGGCCACCAGTTTCCGGCGGCGGCGGACGGCGACATCTGGGCCGAGACCAAGGTGCTGTTCTCGCAGGAATTGAAGCCGACACCGGGAATCACTGCCTTTCTGGAGGCGCTTGCAGGCGACCGCTGTGTCGCCTCGTCCTCCTCCGTCGAGCGCATAAACCACAGCCTTGCGGTGACCGGGCTGGCGCGTTTCTTCGGCGATGCGATCTACAGTTCCTCGATGGTCAAGAACGGCAAACCCGCGCCGGACATCTTCCTCTTCGCGGCGGACAAGATCGGCGCCAATCCCGTTGACTGCATCGTCATCGAGGACTCGCCCTTCGGCATCCAGGGCGCGATCGCCGCCGGCATGACGGCGATCGGCTACACCGGTGGCGGCCATACCTATGCCGAGCACGCCGCGCGGCTGACGGCTGCCGGTGCCGATTTCGTCTGCGCCGACTGGCAAGAAGTTAGCCGGCAATTGGCTAGGTTTGGTGTGCCGGCCTAGTTTAGACGATACTTTGTGAATCCACGGCTGGCCCATTCGCCAGGCGGCACGAGTGAGCCCACACGGAAGTTGAAGGACAGGACCCTCGTCGCATCGGCGTCGACTTCGCATCGGAAATTTAGGTTGTACCAAGCGTTTCTGGTGCTGAAGGCGGCCTGCGGAGGATTGAGAACATTGCCTTTGTCCAGCGTAATGGTTGGCACCCATTTGACCGTATAGTCGGCACTTTGCAGTTCCCGGCTCAGAACGTTGCCGCAAAGGGTGGCCACCCGCTGACCGCGCGGCACATTCTCCATGGAGCTTGTAGCGAACGCATTGCCGGTTGCCCCTTGCGAGTAAAGCTTTCTGACGCCCGGAAGGCCGGAATAGATTGGTGATCCTGCAACGTCGTCGTTGGTGGGATTTGACCTTCCAGCATTCCCGATCGGCGCTTTGAAAGCTCTTGCGGGTTTGAACGTCATTGTCTTGGCAGGTTTGGACTTTGCCTTTCCAGTCGAAGCTGGAGGCGCCGGCTTGTCACCGGTCTCAGCCGTCAATGGCTTTGGCGTCACGACGGCTTGCTTTTCGTCAGGTTGCGGTGCGAGTTCTTGTTTGTCCGGCTGCTGTTTGTCGGTGTCCTCGGTCGCCTGCTTTTCCTCGCTTTGCGCGGGCTTTTCGTCCGGCGCAACGGTGGCCGGCTTCTCGTCAGGCTTGCTGGGGTCTGCCTTCTGCTGTGGCGTTGCAGCCGGGGCGGGCTCCGTCGGCACGGGTGTCGGCGCGACAGGCGGCTTTGCAGCCTCATCCTTGGCCGGCGACGGCGTGTTGGGTTTAGCGCTGCTTCCGTCGAGCGATTTCTCCGGCCCGGTATCTTTCTGGCCGTACTGGAAAACGCGCTTCAGAACCTGGTCGTCTGGCGGTTTCGGCGGCGGCGGCTTTTGTTCAGGCGGCTTTTCAGCCTTCTTTTCAGGTGTCGGTTCCGGCGGCTTTGGAGCAGGTTTCGGCTTGGGCTTCTCGGGCGGCGGCACGATCGCGACATTGACGGGC
>NZ_RZRW01000660.1:0-2892 GCF_003998745.1 Mesorhizobium sp. M7A.F.Ca.US.014.04.1.1
ACGGCCCGCGCGCAACACCTGTGGAGATGCGGCGCTGTGTCCTCGTCAGGGCAGCGTGAACCAGACCGGCAACATGCCTGACAGCTGGGCGCCGTCGATCAATTCGAAGGCCGGCAGCGCGATCAGAAACACCAGGCCGTCGAGCAGCGTGGTCAACAGCAGGCGCGGCTTGAAGTTTCCGGTATCGCCCTCCTGGTAGAGCGACAGTTTCGGGAAGAAGCGCGGCACCCGCGCCAGATAGGCCTGATACGGCGCGCCGAGCGCTTCCTTGAGGAACTTCTCCTCGCGCAGGATGACGATATGGAACGCCCCCGCGCACAAAAGCCCGAAGAGGATGATACCGGAGAACGAACCGATCTGCGCGCCGACACCGGCTGCGGCTACGGTCGAGAACACATAGAGCGGGTTGCGGGTGATCGAGTAAGGCCCGCCAGTCACCACCTCGGACGATTTGCGCCCGCCTATGTAGAGTGTCGCCCAAAGGCGGCCCACGATGCCGAGGAAAATCAGCAGCACGCCGAACATTTCGATCGTCTCGTGCACGGCTGTGTCGGGCGGAAACGTCGATTGGCCAAATAGCAATGCTGCAAACAGCACGACCACGAGAACGGCAAGCACTATGCGGCGCATATGCTGGTAATTGCCCAGCCCGCGTTTGAAGTCCACGTCCGAAACCTTGACTTCATCGACCATAGTGAATCCGATCGTCAGGAATTTTGCCGGCGATCGCAGCGTCTGAACAAGAAGAAGGCGTCCCGCCGATCGCCGGGACGCCTTGCGATGTGATTCAGGCGGATTTAAGCGCGATGGCCAAGCCTGACGTCATCGTGATCCTAGATACGCGCCGATGCAGATCTTAGCGCGGCGACAGCACCATCATCATCTGGCGGCCTTCGAGCTTCGGTTCCGCTTCGACCTTGGCAATCGTCGCCACTTCCTCGCGGACCTTGTTCAGAAGCTGCATGCCGAGTTCCATATGCGCCATCTCGCGGCCACGGAAGCGCAGCGTCAGCTTGACCTTGTCGCCTTCCTCGAAGAAGCGGCGAACCGCCTTCATCTTGGTCTCGTAGTCATGGCTGTCGATGTTCGGGCGCATCTTGATCTCCTTGATCTCGATGACCTTCTGGTTCTTGCGCGCCTCGGCCGCCTTCTTCTGGTTGGCGTATTTCAACTTGCCGAGATCAAGGATCTTGACGACGGGGGGCACCGCGTTGGGCGATATCTCGACGAGATCGAGCCCGGCCTCTTCGGCCAGCAGCAATGCGTCGTTGATGGAAACATCGCCGCGGTTCTGGCCTTCGGCGTCGATAAGCTGGACCCGGGGAACCCGGATGTCACGGTTGGAGCGCGGGCCATCCTTGGTCGGCGCCGCTGCTTTGAAAGGTCTGCGAATGGTCGTGGTCTCCTTGGCCGTTTCGTTCAGGATTTGTCAGTGTTGATGCATGGACGCGCCAATGTGGTGAGCGCGCGGGCGGAGTCAATAGCACAGCATTGACAGAAAATCACCCTGATCGCTGTCCTGCACCAAACAAAGAACATAGTGAGCACTTTTCGCCACGCCACCGACCGTGCCACAAGAATCCCGCGCCAGAAGAGGGCCTGAGGAAAAAGCCATGACCGCAACGCCCCCCGTCTTTATGGATGTCGATGGATCGCGCATCGCGGTGCGCCATACTGCTGGCTCTGCGCCCGGCATCGTCTGGCTCGGCGGCTACAAGTCGGACATGCTGGGCGCGAAGGCGCAGACGCTGTCGGACTGGGCGGCAAAAGAAGGCCGCGCCTTTCTGCGCCACGATTATTCCGGCCATGGCGAATCCGGCGGCGCCTTTGCCGACGGCACGATTTCGACATGGCTTGCACAAAGCCTTGCCGTGTTCCGGCATTTCACCAAGGGCAAACAGATCCTGGTCGGCTCCTCGATGGGCGCCTGGATCGCGCTGCGCATGGTGCAGGAATTGCGCGAGGCTGATGACAGCAACGTCGCCGGCCTGGTGCTGCTGGCGCCGGCACCGGATTTTACCGCTGAACTGATCGAACCGGTGCTGACCAAGGCGCAGAAGCGCGATCTCGCCAAAAAAGGTTTCTTCGAAGAGCCGTCGGACTATTCCACGGAACCCTACATCTACACCCGCGCCCTGATCGAGGACGGGCGCGACAACCTGACAATGACAGGCCCGATCGACACCCATTGCCCGGTGCATATCCTGCAGGGCCTGGCCGATGCGGATGTGCCGGCAAGCCATGCACTGAAGCTGGTCAGCCTGCTGCCCGCCGACGACGTGACCCTGTCGCTGATCCCTGACGGCGACCATCGCCTGTCGCGACCGCAGGATCTCGACATGCTGGTGCGGGCCGTCGATGCGATGGCGCAGAGGGGAAACTGATGCGCCTTTCCATTCCGATATCCGCCTTCGTCGCGGCGATCGTCGGCTTCGGCGGCACGCTGGCCATCGTCATCGCCGCCGCCAACGCAGTCGGCGCGACGCAGATCGAGACGGCAAGCTGGGTGACGACGATCTGCCTGGCCATGGCGATCGAGAGCCTGTGGCTGTCATGGCGCACGAAAATGCCAGTCATCACCGCCTGGTCGACGCCGGGCCTGGCGCTGATCGCGGCATCGAGCGGCTTTTCGATGGGTGAGGCCGTCGCCGCCTTCATCGTCACCGGCGTCCTTCTGATCGCCACCGGGCTGTTTCGGCCCCTGACGAAGCTGATCTCGAGAATACCGCCTTCCGTCGCCTCGGGCATGCTGGCCGGTATCGTCGTCACCTTCGCGCTCAATGCGGTGAAGACCATTCCCATCGACCCGTGGCTGATCCTGCCGCTGATTGCAGCCTTCTTCGTCATCCGCCTGTTCAACCCGGCGCTGTCGGTGCTGGCGGTGCTGATCCG
>NZ_RZRW01000661.1:0-2890 GCF_003998745.1 Mesorhizobium sp. M7A.F.Ca.US.014.04.1.1
GGGTGTCGGTCCGACGATCAGCGCGGCCGAGGTCTGCACGTCGGCCGGGAAAGAAAACAGGGCGGTCGTCCTGTTTATAGATCTCGGCGGGTAGCCGGCAATCTCGAGGACGATGCCCTCGCCTTCGAGCACGGCAAGGGGGCGATCGATGCCGGCGAATTGCGAGAACGGACCGCTCGATTCGACACGCGCCATCGACACGCGCCAGTCGAAATCGTTTAGCCCGGCACCGGGCGGCGAGACGGCGATTTCCGTCGTCACGCCGCCGCCGTTCTTCCACGGCATCGACCGGTATTCGGCTGCCCGCAGGATGCGCATGCCTAGCCCTCCGCTATGGCTACGGGCGTTCGAAACTCGAAAAGCCGATTCCGCGGCTTTTCGCCTGCCTGCGGCCGGACGTTTCTCACCCGAGAATGCCGGGCAGGTTGAGCTGGTGCTCCTTGGCGCATTCGACGGCGATTTCGTAGCCGGCATCGGCGTGGCGCATGACACCGGTCGCCGGGTCGTTCCACAACACCCGCTCCAGGCGCCTGGCGGCTTCGCGCGTGCCGTCGGCGACGATGACCATGCCGGCGTGCTGCGAGAAACCCATGCCGACGCCGCCGCCATGGTGCAGCGACACCCAGGTGGCGCCGGACGCCGTGTTGAGCAATGCGTTGAGCAGCGGCCAGTCGGATACCGCGTCCGATCCGTCCTTCATCGATTCCGTTTCGCGGTTCGGCGAGGCGACCGAGCCGGAATCGAGGTGATCGCGACCGATGACGACAGGCGCCTTCAACTCACCCTTGGCCACCATTTCATTGAAGGCGAGGCCGAGCCGATGCCGGTCGCCAAGGCCGACCCAGCAGATGCGCGCCGGCAGGCCCTGGAAGGCGATGCGCTCGCGTGCCATGTCGAGCCAGTTGTGCAGATGGGTGTTGCCGGGCGTCAGTTCGCGCACCTTGGCGTCGGTCTTGTAGATGTCTTCCGGATCGCCCGACAGAGCTGCCCAGCGGAAGGGGCCGATGCCGCGGCAGAACAGCGGACGGATATAGGCCGGCACGAAGCCGGGGAAGGCAAAGGCGTTCTCGAACCCCTCCTCCTTGGCCACCTGGCGGATGTTGTTGCCATAGTCGAGCGTTGGCACGCCGGCGTTCCAGAACGCCACCATCGCCTCGACATGTTCGCGCATGGAAGCGCGGGCCGCCTTCTCGACCGCCTTGGGGTCGCTGACGCGCTTCTCGCGCCACTCGGCCATCGTCCAGCCCTTCGGCAGATAGCCGTTGATGGGATCATGCGCCGAGGTCTGGTCGGTGACCATATCGGGGCGAATGCCACGCCTGAACATCTCCGGGACGATCTCGGCCGTATTGCCAAGCAGGCCGACCGACTTCGCCTCGCCGGCCTTGGTCCAGCGTTCGATCTTTTCCAGCGCCTCGTCGAGCGTCTCGGCGCGCTCGTCGACGTAGCGGGTGCGCAGGCGAAAATCGATCGAGTCCGGGTTACATTCGATGGCGAGACAGCAGGCGCCGGCCATGACGGCGGCGAGCGGCTGGGCGCCACCCATGCCGCCGAGACCGCCGGTCAGGATCCATTTTCCCTTGAGATTGCCGCCGTAGTGCTGGCGACCGGCCTCGACGAAGGTCTCGTAGGTGCCCTGCACGATGCCTTGCGTGCCGATGTAGATCCACGAGCCGGCCGTCATCTGGCCGTACATCATGAGGCCCTTCTTATCGAGCTCGTTGAACTTTTCCCAATTCGCCCAGTGCGGCACCAAATTGGAGTTGGCGATCAGCACACGCGGGGCGTCCGGATGGGTGCGGAAGACGCCGACCGGCTTGCCCGACTGGACCAGCAAAGTCTCGTCATCGGCCAGCGTCCTCAAGGAGGCGACGATGCGGTCGAAATCGTTCCAGGTGCGCGCCGCCCGGCCGATGCCGCCATAGACGACCAGTTCGTTGGGATTTTCAGCAACATCCGGGTCGAGATTGTTCATCAGCATGCGCAGCGGCGCTTCCGTCAGCCAGGAGCGCGCGCTGATTTCGGTGCCGCGCGGGCTGCGGACTTCGCGGATGTTGTGGCGAGGATTGTTCATGGCGTCACTCCATAAAGGACCTGATGTCAGACACGCGCCCAGGATGTCGCGGTCTCGAGGATTTTCCGCAGGGTGGCGCGGATCGGTGCTGCGAACTCGGCGTCATAGGGCACCGGCCAATTGTCCGGCGTGCCCTTGCCATCGGGCTCGCGCATATAGATGCGGTTGGAGAGTTCCATCTGCAGTGCGTGCACGCCTTGTTGCGGCTGGCCGAAATGGCGTGTGATCCAGCCGCCCTTGAAGCGGCCGTTGATGACAAAGGTTTCACCGGTTTCGGCCATGATCTGGCCGACCATCGCCTGCAGCGTCGGATCGGCGCTCCTGCCGTCATTGGTGCCGAGATTGAAAACCGGCAGCGTGCCTTCGAACAGGCGCGGCAGCACTGAACGGATCGAGTGGCAGTCATAGAGCACGATCTTTTCGTGTAGCCCGCGCAACCGGCCGATCTCGGCCTGCAAGGCGGCATGGTACGGCACGAAGAATTCCTCGCGACGCTCGTCGATCTCCGACGGCCCCGGTTCTTCGCCCTCGCGATAGAGCGGATCGCCATCGAAGGTCTCGGTCGGGCAAAGGCCCGTCGTCGCCTGGCCGGGGTAAAGCGAGGCGCCGGAGGGATCGCGGTTGACGTCGATGACGGTGCGCGAGATCGCGGTGTGCACCACCGTCGCCCCGAGGCCGGCGGCAAAGTCATAGAGATTATCGATCCACCAATCGCAGTCGCGGCGGCCGAGCCAGGGCGAGACCAGCCGATTCTCAAGGCCGGCGAGGTCGATGCCGGCGTGTGGTATCGACACCAGCAACGGGGCTGTGCCGGGC
>NZ_RZRW01000662.1:0-2888 GCF_003998745.1 Mesorhizobium sp. M7A.F.Ca.US.014.04.1.1
AGGCCGAGGGGGTTGACGCCGAACTTCATGAACGAAGCGGCGGCAAGCCCGAGCGCGATCCAGAAGACGATGCGGAAGGCCAGCGGCCCGATCGCTGCCGCCAACGGCGTGCCGAGGATGAGCACGATGGTCAGCGCCAGGCCCATCGTGCCGGCGAAGATCGGCGTATAGCCGGCAAACAGCAGGTAGATGAGCGCGGCCAGCGGCAGCACCAGCGGCCAGTGTTGCCGCACCGCGTCCCACGGATTGGGCAGCTCGGCCTTGGCCATGCCGTGCAGGCCCGCCTTGCCGGCTTCCAGATGCACCTGCCAGAAGCAGGCGCCGAAATAGAGCAGCGCCGGGATGATCGCCGCCTTGACCACTTCGGCATAAGGCACGTTCAGCGTCTCGGCCATGATGAAGGCGACCGCGCCCATCACCGGCGGCATGATCTGGCCGCCCATCGAGGAGGTCGCCTCGACGGCGCCGGCAAAAGCCGAGCGGAAGCCGAAGCGCTTCATCAGCGGGATGGTGAACTGGCCGCTGGCCACCACATTGGCGACACCCGAGCCGGAAATGGTGCCCATCAGCGCCGAGGACAGCACGCAGACCTGCGCCGGGCCGCCGCGCCACGAGCCGACCAGGCCAAGCGCGAAATCGTTGAACAGCGCGATCATGCCAGCGCGTTCGAGAAAGGCGGCAAAGACGACGAAGATGAAGATGTAGGCAGCCGAGACATAGATCGGTGTGCCGTAGATGCCTTCGGTGCCGTAGGCGAAGGTGTCGACGATCTGGGCGAAATCATAGCCGCGATGGATGAGCGGCGGCGGCAAATGGTTGCCGAAAAAGCAGTAGGCGAGAAAGATGAAAGCGATGACCGCCAGCGGCAGGCCCATCAGCCGCCGCGCTGCCTCGAAGACCAGCACCACCAGCACCGCGCCGACGATGAGGTCCGGCGTGGTCAGGAAGCCGGAGCGGCGGATCAGATCAGTGTAGAACACCCAATTGTAGAGGCCGGTGCCGAAGCCGAGCGCCCCGAGCGTCCAGAACGCGGCTTTCGCCGGCATGCTCTTGGCGCGCAGATTGGCGATCAGGCCAAAGCCGAGCAGCAGCAGGAAGCCGACATGCATGGCCCTCACCACCTGGCTCGGAATGCTGCCATAGGCGGCGACATAGATCTGGAACACGGAAAAGGCGACGGCGATGAGAAAGGCGGCCTTGCCCGCAAGGCCGTCGCCGAAGCCCGGCGGCAGCCCTTCGACCTGTTCTTCGACGGCAGGCAGATGGAAGGTGGCGGATTTGCCGTCGGTTGATGTTCCAGACGTTGCTTCGGTCATCCGACGGATCCGCCCTACTTCAACAAGCCCTTCTCCTTGTAGTATCGCTCGGCACCGGGGTGCAGCGGCACCGGCATGCCGTCGAGCGCCTTGGCCGGGTCGATCGCCTTGGCGGCGGCATGCGCCGCGGCCAGTTGGTCGAGATGGTCGAACATCAGCTTGGTCATCCGGTAGGCGGTCTCGTCGGAGACATCGGCGCGGGTGATGAGGAAATTGCCGACGGCGGCGGTGGCGACATCCTCGCTCTGGCCTTCATAAGTGCCCTTGGGAATGACCACCGACAGATAGGGCGCGCCGATCTTGGCGACGTCCTCGGCCGGCACCGCCACGACATTGATCGGCACGGAGGTGGCGAGGTCGCGGATCGAGGCGACGCCGAGCCCGGCCGATTGCAGCGTGGCGTCGAGCTGCCGGTTCTTGATCAGCTCGACCGATTCGGCGAAGGGCAGATACTCGACCCGGCCGAGATCCTCATACTTCAACCCGGCGGCGGCGAAGATGGCGCGGGCATTGAGCTCGGTGCCGGAGGCCGGCGCGCCGACCGACAGGCTTTTTCCCTTGAGGTCGGCCAGCGTCTTGATGCCGGACTCCCGGCTGGCGACGATCTGGATGTAGTTGGGATAGATGGCTGCGATGCCGCGCAACTTATCGAGCTTGCCGGGGAAACCGGCCTCGGCATTGCCTTCGGCGGCCAGCTTGACGGAATCGCCCAGCGCAAACGCGATCTCGCCCTTGCCCTGCTGCAACAGATTGAGGTTTTCGACCGAAGCCTTTGTTGCCTGCACCTGGGTGCGGGCACCTTCGATGCCCTTGCCGTAGATTTCCGACAGTGCCACGCCGAGCGGATAATAGACGCCAGATGTGCCGCCGGTGAGCACGTTGATGAATTCCTGCGCCTTGGCGGAAACAGCGCCTAGGCCAAGCGACAGCGCCACGGCGCCGGCCGCAACAAGTTTCGTCCTGAAATGGAACATCTGATTTCCTCCCTGAAATAGCAGCCGCATCACCTCCCTGACGCGAACAGAAGCGAGTTTAGACAGCGAGATGGAAATGCCAACCCGCAATCCCATGCGTTAGACGAATGGTTGAGTGCGGGATGCACAGATGGCCGCTTGCGTGAAATGTCTTCGGAGCCGAAAGATTTTTCCAATGCCTGTCGAAATCGGCCAGGGCCGCGCGACATACGTCCGGCTCGCAAACGAAGCAGCCTTCGAAACAACGGGAGAAGACCATGCGATACATGCTTTTGATCTACGTCAATGAAGCCGCGATGGCGGCCGCGCCGACCGATAAGACCTACGAGATCAGCGCTGCCTATGGCGCGTATACCGATGCGTTGAAGAAGTCCGGCGCCTGGCTGGCCGGCGACCGGCTGAAGCCGACCCAGGCCGCCACTTCGGTGCGGATGGTCAATGGCAAGACCAACGTGCTCGATGGCCCCTATGCCGACACCAAGGAGCAGCTTGCGGGCTTCTACATGATCGAGGCCGAGGATGCCGATGCCGCTATCGCCTGGGCGGCGCGCTGCCCCGCGGCCAGCGCCGGCACGGTCGAGCTGCGGCCGATCTGGGA
>NZ_RZRW01000663.1:0-2887 GCF_003998745.1 Mesorhizobium sp. M7A.F.Ca.US.014.04.1.1
GGTGTGTTGGAGCGATGGGTTGGCGGCGGTTGGTTGCCCGAGGAACAGCAAGGCACGACCGGGGGCGAGGCGGATTTCGGTTGTGCCGAGGGCGATGGCGGCTTGCGCGAGGGCGATGATCTTGTCGGCCGGCATGCTGCCGTAGGGCAGGGCGATGCCGAGGGCGGTGGCGTGGCCGGCTAAGGGGAAAAGGCCGATAGGTTTGCGCGAGGCGCCCCCCTCTGTCCTGCCGGACATCTCCCCCTCTAGGGGGGAGATTACGCCGTCACCGATGGTTTCGCCAATCTCCGGTGCTGTTAAGGAAAAGCCGGCGTCGAAGCTGCCAATCTCCCCGCCTGAGGGGGAGATGTCCGGCAGGACAGAGGGGGGCGCCTCGCGCAAACTCGTCGAGCACAGCCAACCCGCCAAAGACACTAATTGCCTCTCCGATAAATCCCTTGCGTGGGCCTCGCGGCCTTTCTCTGCAACCATCCTTAGAGCTGCAACGGCAATATCGCGCGCCGCACCTTGATCGGCAAACGCCAGCGGCCTCGCATTCCTCCCGTCACCCGCGACAGACACGCGCCACCGAACTCCCGCATCGGTGCGCGTTGCAGCAAGCCGCACGTCGGCCGTGACCGCATCCATGGCGAGTTGCCCGCAGCCGTCCACAACGACCGACACCTTCGGTCTTAGGCGCTGTACGAGCCCAGCTTCTTCGATCGCAGCCCTGATACGTTCAGCCAGCGGCCGGGGATCGGCAATCTCTTGCGGATCAATGCCTGCCAGCGGCCCGGTCTCGACCGGCACGCCGGTGCGAACCGCGATATCAAGCGCATCGACCTCCGCCGCCAGCAGCGCAGCACTTTGCGCCGTCAGGCCGCGTATCTGCAAACTGCCGCGCGCGGTGACTTCCATGATGCCATTGCCGTGCCGCAAAGCGGATTCGGCTAGTCCGATCAACGACTCTGGCGACATTCCCCCAGCAACCGGGTTGAGCCGCACCAGCAGGCCGTCGCCGGTTTGCATCGGTGCCGACAAAGCCGGACAGGCGCCGCGGCGCGAGAAGGCGCTCATGCCGCCACCCCAAGTGCTTCTGCCTCGGCAATCAGGGCCGTCAAATCGTCGTCGATGGAATTGCGCAGGGGATGCCAGAGGCCGCGCCGGCGCGCCGACAGGAAACGCTCGGCGATGATTTTTGCGGCGGCGGGGTTTTCGCGCAGGATGAAGGCGCGGACCATGGGATCGCCGACATAGGCGTCATGCACCGCCTCGATCAGCGTTCCCGGAATGGCGTGCGTGGTTTCGGCGAAGCCGACCAGCCGGTCGACGGTTTCGGCGAATTCGGAGGCACCGCGCGGGCCGTGCCGCATCTGGCCAGCGATGAAACGGGCATTGACGGCGCGGGCACGCACGACGCGCGCTACGGCCTCACTGATCGAGCGTGGCTTCGGCTTTTGCGGGTCCGTGGTGTCGAGCACGATGACGTCGGCATTCCTGCCGAGCGCCGCAAGTGCTGCGGAAAAGCCGCCGATGAAGGCCACATCGGCGGAGCCCTCGAGGATGTCGCGGCCGGGGTCGTCGCCGGTGTGGACGAGAAGATCGGCTTCGGCGATGCGGCCCTCGAAGGCGCCGGGCGCGGAGATGCCTTCGCCCCCGGCGCCGCCATAGGCGTGCGATGTAGCGTCGAGATAGGCGCGGCCGATTTCGTCGCGTGCCGCCCAGTCGCCGGAGGACATGAGATCCTCGACGCCGGCGCCGTATGTGCCCGGCGAGGTGCCGAAGATGCGCGGGCTGATCTTGCCGTCGGCGCGGGTTTTGGCCGCGAGCGGGTTTTCCGAATCGTCCTCGTCGCGCGCGGCAACCGCGTTGGCTGCGGCATCGATCAGCGCGATCTGGGTCGGGAACATGTCGCGGAACAGGCCTGATATGCGCCATGTGACATCGACGCGTGGCCTTCCGAGCGTGGCCGGCGGCAGCACTTCGATGCCGGTGATGCGGCCGGTGGCCAAATCCCATTGCGGCCGGCAGCCCATCAGCGCCAGGCCTTGAGCGATCTCCTCGCCGCCGGTGCGCAGCGATGCCGAGCCCCAGAGATCGATGACTAGCGAGCGTGGCCAGTCGCCATGCGACTGCATGTAGCCGCGCACGACTTCCTCCGCCGCTGCCCTGCCCAGATCATAGGCGGTCGGCGTCGGCATGGTGCGCGGGTCCGAGGTGAACAAATTGCGGCCGGTAGGCAAGACGTCCGAGCGGCCGCGCGCAGGCGCGCCGGCCGGCCCAGCCTTGACGTGGCGGCCATCGAGCGCGGCGATGAGCGCCGTCTTCTCGGCTTCAGCACTTTGCCGGCGCATGGCGTCCGGCTCATCCTCCGGAGCGCGGCCATAGATATGCAGCCCGTCCTTGATGGCGAAATCCTTGAGGTCGCAGAGCCAGGCATCGATGCGGCGCAAGGCCTCGTCGGGCGCGTCGGTTCTGGCAACGCCGGCTTCGGAGGCGAGACCGGTTTTTTGCGCGGTGTCGACGATCAGTTTCGCCAGTCGGTCACGGCGGCGACGGTCGAGCCCGTCGGCCTGCGCATATTCGTCGACCAGCCGCTCGAGCTTGTGCTGGTTTTCGTCCAGCCCGGCGCCGGTCAGCGGTGGCGGTAAATGGCCAAGGGTGACGGCGGCAATGCGCCGCTTGGCCTGCGCCGCTTCGCCCGGGTTGGAGACGATGAAGGGATAGATGACGGGCAGGGGACCGGTGACGATCTCCGGAAAGCAGTTTTCCGACAGAGCAACGGTTTTGCCCGGCAGCCATTCAAGCGTGCCATGGGCGCCGACATGGACCAGCGCGTGGACGCCGAGCGACTTGCGCAGCCAGAGGCCGAAGGCGATCAGCGCATGGCGCGGGGGCAGCGTCGGGT
>NZ_RZRW01000664.1:0-2881 GCF_003998745.1 Mesorhizobium sp. M7A.F.Ca.US.014.04.1.1
CGATACGCTCGCCAATGACCGAATTGACCACGAACAGCCCCAGGAAGCTGGTCACATCAGGGCTTTCCCAATCGCCGTCCATGTAGGATTCGGCTACGCCGATCGTGCCGCCGGAAAAGGCGCGGCCGGGCAAGCGCCAATTCTTCAGCACCAGTTCGGCATCTGGGCCAGGTCCCTTGCCGCCGACGAGGACGGCGCGGCCGTCCGGCAGCCTCACCTTGAGCGAACCGCGCGGCAGGTTCATCGCCGCCGACAGCACCATGCGCGCTTTCGCCGGCAGACCTTTGACGATCTCGGCGAAATTGAACTCATCGAGCCTGACCGCGTCGCTCAATGCTGCGCCAAAAAGTTCCTTTTGTGCCATCTCGTGCCCCCTGGATTTCCGCGGTGTCGGGGCAGATTGCCGAGCCACGGTTCTCTTGGATCATTCGCCAGCTTCGAACGCCGTTGCCGGTCCCGGGCGCTGACCGGCTCAGTGACGGGCGGGCTCGAATGAAACACGCGCTCTTTTACCAGAGCTTTAGCGCTTCCCAGTGAATCCCTGCGGCGATCTTCCACGTCATGCGGCGAAACTTCAAGAGGCAGGCCGCAAGCGGGGCTGTGCCACGCGGAATGCTTGCGCCAGCGAGAATCCGCTTTTTTGCACAGCAAAGGCCGAGCGCGCAAAAAACGCCTATGGTCGCAGAATTGCTCGTGCGATAGATCTAGCCATGCGTTATGTAATCGTCATTGCCGCCATCGCGTTTTTCCTGATCTGGGATGGCATGTACAATCAGGGCCGCTATCTCGACACAACAGTGAGAGAGCTTAGCCATGTTGTGCGATATGTTACCGGCAGAGCTTAACTCCAGTGGCGGCAGCCGCGACATCCTAGTCGATTGACGCCAACGTCCTGCCGTCACAAAAGACCCCAGCATTTTGATCGAGGAGGCGGGGTTGATCCGGCATATCGTTTTCTTCAGCGCGCGGCGAAAAGAGGATGTCGAGGCTGTGCGCACCGGCTTGCTGGCGCTCGGCAACATTCCTCATTCCAGCCTGTTCGAGGTCACGCTCAACACCAAGGTGGATCCGCTGTCGGACGAGGTCGACGTGGTCGTCTATGCGGAGTTCGCCGATGACGCCGCGCTGGCCGCCTACAAGGCGCACCCGCTCTATGCGCAGACCACCAGCAAGGTCAAACCGATGCGCGAACTGCGCTATTCCGCCGATGTCATTGCCGGAAGCTGATCGAGGCTTTGTCCCAACTGGTGCCTTTTTCGACGTCCGGTGAACTGGCGGGGGCGAAATGGCCGGGATTGCGATCAAGTCTTGAACCGATTTGCGGAATGATGCACATCGCGGCTGCATGACCCGAACCATCACTGGCACTCATCCGCTCGATCACCTGGTGCTGCCAACGCAGAGCCTTGAGGTGGCGCGAGCCCGGCTCGCCGCGCTTGGCTTCGTCGTGGCCCCGACCGGCATCCATCCCTTCGGAACGGAAAACTGCTGTGTTTTCCTGGCCGACGGCACGTATCTCGAACCGCTGGCGGTCGGCGACGAGCAGGTGGCGGCAAAGGCTATCGCGGACGGCAATGTCTTCGTCACGCGTGATCGCGCCTATCGCGACAGCAACGGCGACGAGGGGTTTTCCGCCATTGTTCTAGGTACGGGCAATGCCGATGCCGACCATGCACGCTATGTCGATGCCGGCATCTCGGCGGGAGACATGCTGGGGTTTTCTCGCCCTTTCACCGACCCGGCCGGCAAGAGCGACATCGCATCGTTCAAGCGCGCTTTCGCGGCCGGAGCCAAAGCCACGGACGCCTTCCTGTTTGCCTGCGAGCGGGTCAACGCGCCTGATGTCGACCGCGCGGCTTTGCCGGCCCACGCCAACGGCGCGACCGGAATTGTCGATATCTTGGCGGTCAGCGATGCGCCTGGAAAGCAGCATGAGTTGATTTCTATCTCGGTGGATAATCCGGCCGCCGAAAGGCAGGGCGGCATGTTTTCCCTGCCGAATGCAGATTTGAGCGTGCTTGACCGCGCGGCTTTCACCGCGCGCTTTGGCCTGCCGGCCGGCGCGCCGACAGATCTACGCTTCGCAGCGGTGGTCTTTTCGGTTCGGAACGCCAATGTGACATCGAGGCTGCTTGCGGCCAATTCCATCCAACACGATATAGCGGGCAATGATATTGTCGTGCAGCCTGCACCCGGACAGGGCGCGGCTTTCATCTTCCGGGAGACCAAATGAACAAGCCCGTCGCGCCCAATTCAGCGGTAATTGTCGGCAATGTCGTCTTCGACAACAAGGCGGCTCTGTCGCTGATCGCCGGCCCGTGCCAGTTCGAGTCGCGTCAGCACGCTTTCGACATGGCCGGCGCGCTGAAGGAACTGACCGGCAGGCTCGGAATAGGCCTCGTCTACAAGACCAGCTACGACAAGGCCAACCGCACCTCGCTGTCGGCGACGCGCGGCGCCGGCATGGACGCGGCACTTCCCGTCTTCGACGAACTGCGCAAGGAATTTTCGCTCCCGGTGCTGACCGATGTCCACACCGAGGAGCAGTGCGCCATCGTGGCGCCGCATGTCGATGTCCTGCAGATTCCGGCTTTCCTGTCGCGCCAGACCGACATGCTGGTCGCCGCGGCGAAAACCGGCAAGGTCATCAACGTGAAGAAGGGACAGTTCCTTGCCCCCTGGGACATGAAGAACGTCGTCGCCAAGATCACCGGATCCGGCAATGCCAATGTGCTGACCACCGAGCGCGGTGCTTCTTTCGGCTACAACACGCTGGTCTCCGACATGCGCGCTTTGCCTGTCATGGCAGAGATCGGCGCGCCGGTGATCTTCGATGCGACCCATTCGGTGCAGCAGCCGGGCGGGGTGGGCGGCTCCTCGG
>NZ_RZRW01000665.1:0-2878 GCF_003998745.1 Mesorhizobium sp. M7A.F.Ca.US.014.04.1.1
CCGAAAAAGAAACCGGCAAACGAAAAGGCGGTGATGCGCACACGCACCACGTTGACGCCGGAGAGCTTGGCGACATCCTCATCACCGCCGATCGCCAGAATGTGGCGCCCGAGCTTGGTGTGGTACTGAATGACGGCGGCGAGCAGGAAAGCGCCAAAGGCGACCCAGACTGCCACCGGCAAGCCCAGGAAACGGTGCAGTGCGAGGTCGCGGATCGAGGCGTCGTTGAGCCGGATCGCCGAGCCGCCCAGCATATAGACTGACAGGCCAAGGCCGATGAACCACATGCCGAGCGTCGCCATGAAGGAGGGGATGCGCAGCATGGTCTGGACGAGGCCGCTGACGAACCCCATCGCGGTGCCGGCGACAATTGCGGCGAGCACCGCCCACCAGCCATAGTCATTGGCGTTCGCGTCATTGGCGGCGAGCAGCACCACCACCATGGCCGACACCGACAGCGTGCCCTCCACGGAGAGGTCGATGCTGCCCATCAGGATGATGAAGGTCAGCCCCATGGCCAGCGTCAGCGGCACGGCGGCCGAATTGGCAAGCCGCACCAGGTTGCGCAACTCGATGAAATTGGGATTGGCGATGGCGATCAGCACGCAGAGCACGATCAGCACCGCCAGCGGCGCCAGGCTGCGCCAGCGCCTGCCACCGAACACGGTGGCGATGCGGCCGGGGAGAACTGTCATAAGCGTCGTCCGCTCGATGTCCGAAACGGACTTCAGGGGTTCTGTATGGATTGTCAAGAAACCGCTTCCCGTCTGCTGATGACAGCCGTCGCGACGAGGGGATCGCGACGGCTGCGGGAGGAAGCGGGCCACCAGGGAGATGCGGCCCGCTCCGGTTGATCAGGTGCGGATGGCTCCAGTCACCCGGCCCCACAGATCGTTCCAGTCGATCTCCGGCTTGGAATCGACATTGGTCTTGTAATATTCCTCGACATTGTCATGCGAGATCAGCACCGCCTTGCCGTAGAACTCGCGGTGTTCCGGCGGCTCCTTGGTCGGATCGAACTTGCCGATCTTGGCGTTGTAGCCGATGGCGAGACCCATGCCGCCCTGCCAGAACGGATCGGACGTAACGGTGCAGGCGAACTCGCCCGTGCGCACCGCGTCGACCGCCGTATTGATGCCGTCGACGCCGACGATCGGCACCTTGCCGGCAAGGTTCTCGGCGCGCAGCGCTTCGAGTGCACCGGAGCCCATGTCGTCATTGGCGGCCCAGATGCCCTTGATGTCGTCGCCGAAGCGGGTGAGCAGATTGCCCATCAAGTCGAAGGCTTCCGTCGATTTCCAGTTGGCGACCTGGAAGTCGAGCAGCTTGATGTCGGGATTGGCGGCAAGGGCCGCGTCGAGGCCCTTCTTGCGTTCGATCGCCGCCGTGGTCGAGATCAGGCCGCCGAGCGCGACGATGCCGCCCTTGCCGCCGATGGTCTTGAACAGGATCTCGGCGATGGTCTTGCCGCTTTCGATGCCGTCGAACTCGATGTGGGAAACATAATTCGGGTTGAAGTCCTTCGGGTGCAGGTCGGACGGCTTGTTCCACTGCGTCACCACATAGGCGCCGGCCTTGGCGCAGGCTTCGACGATCGGGCGCGCGTCAGGTGTGTCATTGGGATCGGAATTCAGCACCATGTTGCCGCCGGTCTTGGCCAACATCGCCTTGATGTCGGCGATGCCTTTCTCGCTGTTGCCTTCCGACACCAGCGTGACGTGCTCAAGCCCAGCCCATTTGGCATAGGCCTCGGCGCCGGTCTTCCACACCGCGTGGTAGGGGTTGGAGAGCGAGCGGATCGACGTCACCAGCGTCGGTTTTTCCTGGGCCCGCAAAACGCTCGGCATGGCGAGCGCCGCTATGCCGGCGGTGGCGCCCATCATCAGCGTCCGGCGGCTGACCGAAAGCGTAAGATCTGTCCTGTCCTTCATATTCAAACCTCCCGATTGAAATCTGTTTCCCGCCCGGCGGCATGCGCGGGGAGCGCGGCCGGGCCTCCGATCGATGGGTTGTCAAGTTCCTCCACTTGTACGACAACCCTTCAACACCATAACCATACCCTTTCTCTTGACGCGGCACAAGCGACTTGAGATCGTTGCGTAGAGGAGAGCAGGGCACTGATTTCGCACTGCCAAGGGAGCGAGAATGTCTGACTACATCATCGTCGGCGGCGGCTCGGCCGGCTGCATTCTGGCCGCCCGCCTGAGCGAGGATCCGGACGTGTCGGTGACCTTGCTCGAAGCCGGTCCGCCCGACACCGATCGCTACATCCATTTGCCGGTCGGCTTCTTCAAGATGACGTCGGGACCGTTGATTTGGGGTTATGACACCGCGCCCGGCAAAGCGATCGACGGCCGCACCATGGTCTATCCGCAGGCGCGTGTGCTCGGCGGCGGCTCCTCGATCAACGCCCAGGTCTTCACCCGTGGTTGTCCGCAGGATTACGACGGCTGGGCGGCTGACAATGGCTGTGCGGGATGGAGCTACGCCGAGGTGCTGCCGTACTTCATCCGCTCCGAAGGCAACGACATCTTCGCCGGTCCGCAGCACGGCATCGACGGCCCGCTCGGCGTTTCCAGCGGCGCCCCGCATCCATTGACCCGGATCTTCGTCAAGGCGGCGCAGCAGGCGGGTCTTCCCTTCCGCGCCGACTTCAATGCCGGCGAACAGGCCGGCGCCGGCTTCTACCAGACGACGACGCGCCGGGGAAAACGCTCGAGCACCGCGGTCGCCTATCTGAAGCCGGCGCTTGGCCGCAAGAACCTGGCGTTGCGCACCGACGCCACGGTCAGCCGCATCGTTGTCGAGAATGGCCGCGCCATCGGCGTCGAGATCATCGTCAATGGACGCACCGAGCGGCTCGGCGCCGAGCGCGAGG
>NZ_RZRW01000666.1:0-2866 GCF_003998745.1 Mesorhizobium sp. M7A.F.Ca.US.014.04.1.1
ATCGCCGATCTGCGCCCGGCGGATTTGCGCGGCTTCCTTGCCGCCCGCCGCAATGCCGGCGCCGGCGCCCGCACGCTGGGCCGGGGTCTCGCCGGCATTCGTTCGCTGCTGCGTTTCCTCGAGCGGCGCGGCCTCGCCAATGCGGCCGGTGCGGCGGCACTGCGCGCGCCGCGCCAGCCCAAATCGCTGCCCAAGCCGCTGACGGCGAGCGATGCCAAGCATATCGTTTCCATCGAAGGCCAACTGGCGGAGGAACCCTGGATCGCAGCCCGCAACGCCGCCGTGCTGACGCTGCTCTACGGCTCTGGCCTGCGCATTTCCGAGGCGCTCGGCCTGACCGGCGCCGATCTGGCGTCGGCGGCCGACACGGTGCTGCGCGTTGCCGGCAAGGGCGGCAAGACGCGCCTGGTGCCGGTGCTGCCGGTGGCGCTCAGGGCAATCGCCGAATATCGCCGGCTCTGCCCCTACCATCTCGACCCCAAGGGCCTGTTGTTTCGCGGCGCCCGCGGCGGCCCGCTCAACCCGGCCATCGTCCAGCGCGACATGGCCAAGCTGCGCTCGGCGCTCAACCTGCCCGATACCGCGACGCCGCATGCACTGCGCCATTCCTTCGCCACGCATCTGCTCGGCCGCGGCGGTGATTTGCGCACCATCCAGGAACTGCTCGGCCACGCCAGCCTGTCGACGACGCAAATCTACACCGGCGTCGACACCGCGAGGCTGCTCGAGATTTATGAGCAGGCGCATCCCAGGGCGTGAACGCCAGTAACGTTCACCATTTGGCCGAAAGCCTCCCCAACGTCGTCATCCCTGGGCGAAGCAGGAGCGAAGCTCCGTCGCGGAGACCCTGGGATGACGAAGAAATGGGCGTTTCCGCTAATCGTTGAAGCATGAGCCCCATCGACGTCAGTTGAGCGCGATAGCCAGTCCAAGACAATTTCTCAGCACAGGTTAACCGTTTTGCCGCTTTTCAGTCCTAGAAGAGGCTCATGAAACGCGTCATAGCCATCGCCGACCGTGCTGCTTCCGTGTCGCTGAAGCTGCTCGTCGCGCTCAATGTTCTGTTCTTCCTGTCGTTCCTCGCCGTGCTGCTGTTCGCGGCCGGCAAGGCGCATGCCGAAGTCCCGACCTGCACCGGTGCCGACATGCTGTCGGCCCTGCAGAAGAACGATCCGGCGAGCTACCGCAAGATCGAAGCGGAAGCCGCCGCGACGCCGAACGGCAAGGGCCTGTTATGGAAGCTGGAAAAGCCCGGCGAGAAGCCGTCCTTCCTGTTCGGCACCATGCATATGACCGACCCGCGCGTCACCACGCTGCCTCCCGAAGCGCAGAAAGCCTATGACGCCGCCGGCACCATCATCATCGAAACCACGGACGTGCTCGACAAGCAGAAGATGATGGTCGCGATGCTCAAAGAGCCGGACCTGATGATGTTCACTGATTCGACGACGCTGGCGTCGCTGCTGTCGCCCGACGATGCGGCGGCCATGAACGCCGCGCTCGACGCACGCGGCATTCCTCCGGCAACGGTTGCCAAGATGAAGCCGTGGATGCTCTCGGCCATGATGGCACTGCCGGCCTGCGAGCTGGCCCGCCAGTCAGGCGGCGCCCCGGTGCTCGATGTCAGACTGGCGCAAGGTGCGAAGGCTTCCGGCAAGCCGGTGGAAGGATTGGAGACGGCTGAAAGCCAGCTGCGCGCCATGGCCTCGCTGCCGCTGGCGTTTCACATGAAGGGCCTCGTCGACACGCTGAAGCTCGGCGATAAGATCAACGACATCAACGAAACCATGATCGTGCTCTACCAGCGCGGCGACACCGGAATGTTCTGGCCGCTGTTTCGCGTGGCCATGCCGGAGGGCACGGACGACCCCGCGGGCTATGCGGCGTTCGAGGAAACCATGATCACCAGCCGCAACAAGGTGATGGTCGAGCATGCCGAACCGATCCTTGCCAGGGGCAACGTCTTCATGGCGGTCGGCGCCCTCCACCTTCCCGGCCCCGAAGGCCTGGTCGAGGATTTCCGCAAGGCCGGTTACACCGTCACGCCTGTCGGACTTTAGTGACTTCAGCTTACTTCGCCAGGATCTGGGCCAGCATCGCCGGGACGACCATCCGGTGAAACGGCATGATGATCGCGAGATAGGCGCGCCCGAGCCAATTGTGCGTCTTGACGATCGTCGTCGCGGCCACCTCTTGCCGGCCGCTGCCAAGATCCCTGACTTCGACCAGAACACGGAAATCGAGATGTCGGTCGTCGAGGCCAAGCACAACCTTGCCGGGAAACTGGCTGATGAGCGGAAATATCCCGATCCGGCCCGACGGCAACACCGCAGTTTCCAAGCCCGTCTTCAGCCGGAACGGCCTGACGGCAAGATTGCGCAGCGCCATGAGCCTGCCGACCCAGGGCGGCGTTCGCCCCAGAGCGCGTTCGGCCGCGCCGAATGCGGTTAAGGAAAGGCCTTCAGTGACCAGCACATAGCGGTCTGCGAACTGGGCTCTGGCGAGAGCATCGCAGTGATTCGGGACAAGCTGAGCTGACGGATTCGTCACGGCAAAACCCTCTGATTCGACCTTAACAGACGCAAACTTGGCGCGCTGCGTGGCGAAACGACGCCACTCCGGCTGCGGAAGGGCAGGATTGTCCTTGTTTTTGGCGTTTTCCAACCCTAGCGTGAAACCAGTTCAATGATTGCGCGTTGTATGGTGTTGATTGATATTTTTCATCCACGGAGGACACTTTTATGGCGAACACACCGAATCCAAACGACCCGTTCAATTCGTCCACCAACGCACCAAGGCCAAGTGGCGGCGGCGGTGGTAGCGGTTGGCTGATTGCACTGGTCGTCGTTATTCTGGCGGTTTTGCC
>NZ_RZRW01000667.1:0-2845 GCF_003998745.1 Mesorhizobium sp. M7A.F.Ca.US.014.04.1.1
CATCTTGCCACGCGCGACGCCTGCCTGATCGGGCGTGATGCACTCGATGTCCTCGATGCCGCGCCATTCCAGCCAGGCGCTGACTTCCTTCCAGTTCTTGACGCCTCGTTGGTTTTTCACGAAGGCAGGCGTGCGGGCGCGTCCTCCGCGGCTCGACGGACGGACTTCCTTTTTTGCAGGCGGCATCATTCACCAGATTGGGTTGCGGATTGTGGAGTATAGCCGTGCCCTCCTATGGAAGGGAAGGGGAGCCGCGTCGGGCATTGCCCGGTGCGGTTGAAAATCACGCCAATCGGCTTAGTTTCGGCCGTCCCAATTCCAATCGAGGCGTTCAATGCGGCGCAATGACAAACTGACGACGATCGGCTTCGACGCCGACGACACGTTGTGGCAGAACGAGCAGTTCTTCCGGCTGACGGAAAAGCGCTTTGCCGCCATGCTCGTCGACCATGGCGAAGCGGAGCACATCTCGGCACGATTGCTGGAGGCCGAAAGGCGCAACCTCGCTGTCTATGGCTTCGGCATCAAGGGATTTACCCTGTCGATGATCGAGACGGCGATCGAGGTCACGCAAGGCCGCGTGCCGGGCTCGGTCATAGCGGAGATTCTCGATGCCGGCCGCGAGATGCTGAGCCATCCGATCGAGGCCTTGCCGCACGCCCGCGAGACGGTCGAAAAGCTTGCCGGCGCATTCCGCCTCGTGCTGATCACCAAGGGCGACCTCTTCGACCAGGAGCGCAAGCTGGCTGGCTCAGGCCTTGGCGATCTGTTCGACGCGGTCGAGATCGTCAGCGACAAGAATGCTGCCACCTATAGCAGGCTCTTCAACCGCCACGGCGATGGTCCGGCGAAAAGCATGATGGTCGGCAACTCGCTGAAGTCGGATGTGGTGCCGGCCATCGAGGCCGGCGGCTGGGGTGTTCATGTGCCGCATGAACTGACCTGGGTGCTGGAGCATGTCGAAGCGCCGGTAACCGAATCGAGGTTCCGCCAGATATCCGATCTCGGACAACTGCCCGGACTGATCGAAAGCATCATCGATCCCTGATCGCCGGGCGATCCGTGGTCGCCCGGCCTTACCTGGTTTCGATTCCGGACGGAAAAACCGCTATACACTTTCCCGCAATTGCCTCAGCGGCCGATCAGGCGATCGATCACCGGTTGCAACCGTTCGGGCGTGATCGGCTTGGCGATCACCACGTCGATGACACCAGACAGGCCCAGGCTTTCCGTGGTGCCATTCTTGGTTGACAGCAGGATTACCGGTGGCAGCGATTTGCCCGAGGCGCGGCGCAACGCGTCGATGCTGGACATCAGATTGTCGCAGTCCTTGTTGTCGGCGCCGCCGTCAAGGACAACCGCGCCGGGAATGAGCGACCGCAAGATCCTTGCCGCCGTGTCGGGAGATTCCGAAATCGGCTTGAGCCCGGATCGCTCGACGATCTTTGAAATCACCACGCGATTGATTGGCGACCTGCCGACGACAAGCACCTGCGACGGATCACGGATCGCCTCGGTGGTTGAGCCGCGGGTCACCAGATTCGGATGTCTTGGAGTCTCGCCTTCGCGATTCACCGGGCACACAAGTCAGCCAAGAAGCTCGCCCCTATTTCAATGCAGAGTTGAATCCGGAGCGCAATTGGCGTGAGATCGCAGCCTATGTCAAGTTGAAATAAAAGTGCCCGAAATCATCGCCGGGACAGTGAATTTCAAGCAACGCTACTGTACTCGACTGTCCACACGTGCATTTCATAAAAAGAAAATTCACCTGCGCAGGGGCTGCGCAGGTGAAGGGTCGGTTGCATGAATTTCAGTCAGCCGTGGCTCTGCTGCGTGACGATCACCGGGATCAGCAGATCGCCCCAGTTGCCGTCGCCGCCGTGATGTCGTGCCGAGCCCACGAGTTCCACCGAGACGCCCGCCTCGACCGCCTTCATAACCGACTGGTTGAGGCGGTGCAGGTCGTTGGCCAGCATGCGGATCGTCGCCTGCTGGTCGACGCTCATCGTTGTCGACTGTTCCTCGGCGCGTTCCTTGACGCGGCTTATCGATGCCATTGGTTTTCTCCTTGTGTCCCAAGCCCTGTCGGGCGTTTCCTCTGAGTTTTTCTGTTCGCTATTCGGCGGCCGGTTTGAACTGCGCGTGCTCCGTCGATTCATGCATGGCGGTGGTCGACGACTGGCCGCCGGTGATCGCCATCGACACGGCGTCGAAATAGCCGGTGCCGACCTCGCGCTGATGCTTGGTCGCGGTGTAGCCATCGGCCTCGGCCGCGAACTCCGCTTCCTGCAACTCGGAATAGGCCGCCATCTGCCGCGCCTTGTAGCCGCGCGCCAGTTCGAACATGCCGTAGTTGAGCTGGTGGAAGCCGGCGAGCGTGATGAACTGGAACTTGTAGCCCATGGCGCCGAGCTCCTTCTGGAACTTGGCAATCGTCGCGTCGTCGAGGTTCTTCTTCCAGTTGAACGACGGCGAGCAATTGTAGGCGAGCAGCTTGTCGGGATGGTGCTTGCGCACGCCCTCGGCGAATTTCCTGGCCTGCGCCAGGTCGGGTTTCGAGGTCTCGCACCAGATCAGATCCGCGTACGGCGCATAGGCGATGGCGCGGGCAATGCAGGGCTCGATGCCGTTCCTGACATGATAGAAACCCTCAACCGTGCGCCCGGCGTCGTGGTCGACGAAAGGCTGGTCGCGCTCGTCGATGTCGGAGGTGAGCAGCTTGGCGGCTTCCGCATCGGTGCGCGCGACGACCAGGGTCGGCGTGCCCATCACGTCCGCCGCCAGGCGCGCGGCGTTGAGGTTGCGGAGGTGCGCCGCAGTCGGGATCAGCACCTTGCCGCCGAGA
>NZ_RZRW01000668.1:0-2842 GCF_003998745.1 Mesorhizobium sp. M7A.F.Ca.US.014.04.1.1
GCGTCGACAGTTCCGGTGTCGGCGGCCTGCCGACACCGGAACTGTCGACGCTGACGCTGATTGCGCCTGATTTCACCGCCAAGGCGGTGATCGGGCTGGCACTGCCGCTCTATCTCGTCACCATGGCTTCGCAGAACCTGTCCGGCCTCGCCGTGCTGCGCGCCGCCGGCTACCATCCGGAGCCCGGCCCGCTGATCGGCGTCACCGGCCTGTTTTCGCTGCTGTCGGCGCCGTTCGGCGGCTCGACCACCAATCTGGCGGCGATCTCGGCGGCGATCTGCACCGGGCCGGACGTCCACCCCGACCCCGCCGAGCGCTGGAAGACCGGGCCGTTCTATGCGCTCGCCTATCTCATCTTTGCGATTTTCGGCGCTTCGCTGGTGGCGATCTTCGCGGTGCTGCCACAGAGCCTGATCGTACTGGTGGCGGGCCTGGCGCTGATGGCGTCGCTCGCCAACGCGCTTTCTATCGCGCTGAAGGAAGAGGCGGATCGCATGGCTGCCACCGTCACCTTTGTCGTCACCGCGTCGGGTCTGACGCTGTTCGGCGTTGGCGCCGCATTCTGGGGCCTGATTGCCGGGCTGGTCGTGCTTTTCCTCGATATGATCAAAAAGCGATAAACATTTCAGATGCTTGTCCGGATTTGGCGGACATTGTCTTGAATCGCCGTTTTTCTCTTCCCATTTCGATTCCACGCAGCCGGGTTTGGCTGTCTCCAACCGAAGGAATGGGAGAAAATGAACACATCCGCATTGATCCGTCCGGCCTGGACGCCGGCAACCATCGCGTTGATGGTTGTGGGTTTCATGGTGTTCTGGCCACTCGGCTTCGCCATGCTCGCCTACATCATCTGGGGCGACCGCCTCGATGGCTTCAAGCGTGACGTCAACCGCGCGACCGACGGCATCTTCGCCGGTTGCCGCCGCGGTTCCGACAAGGCCGCGCGCTGGGGCAATGGTTCCGCCCGCACCGGCAACGTCGCTTTCGACGACTGGCGCGAAAAGGAACTTGAGCGGCTGAACGAAGAGCGCCGCAAGCTCGACGAGATGCTGACCCAGTTCGACGAATACGCCCGCGAATTGCGCCGCGCCAAGGACCAGGACGAGTTCGACCGCTTCATGGCCAACCGCAACAAGTCGACGGCGCCGACGAAGACCGATCCGAGCACCGGAACGACGACCACCAAGCGTGGCAAGGGTTCGAACCTGCTTGACGACTGAGATCCGGCGACTGGTCACATCGTGAAAAAACGGCGTCGCGCGAGCGGCGCCGTTTCTTTTTTGTTCTAGTCGTTTTTCTCGAATCGCGTATCGTCCCCCCATGACTCTCGGCTTCTTTCGCAATCTGGCAAAGCCCAAGCCCACGCCTGTCGTGGAGCGCGAATATTGCGTCGCCGGCCGCACGCTGCCGCTCAAGATCGTCGAGAGCGCCAGGGCGCGCCGAATGACGCTGCGTATCGATTCAGGCGGCCAGGGTCTGCGCATCACCGTGCCGCCAGGCCTGCGCCGCGGCGAAGTGGACAGGTTCCTCGAGCGGCATCAGGACTGGCTGGAGCAGCGACTGGCCAAGGTGCCGACGCGGCCGCAGGTGCGGCCCGGCATCAGGATCCCGGTGCGCGGCGTGCCGCACCGCATCGTCCATGAACCGTCAAAGCGCGGCACCGTCACCGTGTCGCGCGACGAACGTGGTCCGCTCTTGATCGTGCATGGCGACCGCATACATCTGCCGCGCCGCCTCGCCGATTTCCTCAAGCGCGAGGCCAAGAAGGAAATCGAGAAGCTGGTGGCCAAGCACACCGAGGCGCTTGGCAAGCGCGCCAAGGCGATCCGCTTCAAGGACACGTCAAGCCGCTGGGGGTCATGCACCTCCGAAGGCAATCTGTCCTTTTCCTGGCGCATCATGATGGCGCCGTCGCCGGTCATCAACTATCTCGTCGCGCATGAAGTGGCGCATCTCAAGGAGATGAACCACGGCCCGAAATTCTGGAAACTGTGCGAAAAGCTCTGCCCCGACACCGATCGCTGCAAGGACTGGCTGAAGCGCAATGGCGGTGCGCTGCAAGCGATCATGTTCGAGTAGATCGCTCAATCGTCGTTGGCGGCGTTCAAGTCTTCGGGCCGCAACCCCTCATCGCCATGATGCGGCCACGGCAGGAAATTGCCGTCGAACTCATCGCCGCCGAAATAGTCGAGCGCGCGGTGCGCCTCGGCGCCATTGAAGGCGGCCTTGTCGATCAGGTGCGCGATGACCTCGCGCGCCTGCGCAATCTTCTGCCTGAGTTCGGCTACGGTTCTGTCGGCCATGATCGTGCTCCCGCCTTGCGTCCTGTCCATCCATAGGTAGCGCCTTTGGCCGTGCCGGCAAACAGCATGCTTTTTCTCGACTCTTATCGCTTTTCATGCCAATTCCCGCGCCATGGCACTCGACATCAAAATCTGCGGCTTGAAGACCGACGCGGCAATGGCCGCGGCGCTGGCCGGCGGCGCCAGCCATGTCGGGTTTATCTTCTTCGCCAAAAGCCCGCGCTATGTCGAACCTGCCGAGGCTGGCCGTCTGCGCGAGGCCGCGCGCGGCAAGGCGATGGCGGTTGCCGTCACCGTCGATGCCGGCGACGCCTTCCTGGATGAAATCGTTGCCAAAATGCAGCCCGACATGCTGCAGCTGCACGGCGCGGAAACGCCCGAGCGCGTCGCCGAGGTCAAAGCCCGCTATGGCCTGCCGGTGATGAAGGCGCTGCCGCTCAGCGAGGCCGCCGATCTCGAACGAATGAAGCCATTCATCGGCATAGCCGACCGGTTCCTGTTCGACGCCAAGCCGCCGAACGGCTCCGAACTGCCGGGCG
>NZ_RZRW01000669.1:0-2839 GCF_003998745.1 Mesorhizobium sp. M7A.F.Ca.US.014.04.1.1
TCTACACCGTGCTTTTGCGCCGTGCCAAATTCGGCATCGAACTCCTGCCGATGGTCGTGCTGCTGCTCGGCGCCGGTGCGCTGGTCGCCTTGCCTTTCCATGCGTGGGAATTGTTCAACGACGAACGCTCCGCCATGAACGTCCACAGCCTTCTCGCGCTCGCCTATCTGGCAGGTCCCGGCGGCGCCCTGATGTACTACCTCTACAACAAAAGCGTGCAAACGCTGGGTGCTAGCCGGGCAAGCATGCTGCTCTACCTGCAGACGGTGTTCGTGGCCGTGCTCGCCTATCTGCTGCTCGGCGAGGGCTTGCACGATTACGACCTGGTCGGTGCGGCCTTCATCGTCGCCGGCATCGTGCTCGCTACCGTAGTCAGGCCAGCTCAACCACGCGTGGCGTAGACATCTTGCGGGTGACGGCTGTATTCAGCGCCGGCCGCATTGGCGTTTGGTGAGTCACCATTGCGACAGCCAGAGGCCCCCTCTCAATGCCGCTTGAAATACTGCACCTCCTTCTCGTGCTTCTCCGCCGCCTCGCGCGTATCGAACGTTCCGAGGTTGCGCCGCTTGCCGGTCTTGTCGTCCTTCTTGCGCGAATACAGCCGGTATTTGCCGTCCTTGAGTTTTCGGATCATCTCGCTCTCCCTGGCTAGGATTGGCCCTGATCAAGGTTTCCGCTTACCGGGCGGCGGCCTGCCGACCAGCGCCTGCGTCTTGTCGCCATGCTCATTCCCCGGTTGTGTCAGGGATCAACGCCGTTCCAATCCAAATGATCCACCCGTTCGAAGGCAGCACTCTACGGCGCCCCCCCTCTGGCCTGCCGGCCATCTCCCCCACAAGTGGGGAGATTGGCAGCTTTGGCGTCGGCGCTTTCTGGCAACGTCGAAATTCGGCGAGCGCCGGCCAAAACGCAAAAACCCGCCTGGGCGGCGGGTCACTGGCGCAAATCAGCACCATAGGCAGAAATGTAGCATAGCTGCCCTCACCCCGTCAAGAAAAAATTCCTATCCCATCGACAAGCTCCCTGTCCGGACACATGCATCCCGGCCACGAAGGCTAGCGGCGCAATTGCGGCGGCAGCCGACATTCCAACGCAGTAAATTCAGATCCAACTTGACGGAACATTAGCCAAAGCTAATTGTTAGTGGATGCGGCAGGTGGTGCCCTCCATCGCCTGCCGAAGATCGGCCCTCCGATCGGCCCGCGTCCTCCGCCAGAGGCGCGGGCTTTTCGTGCCGATCAGCCGTCGCAGCCTAGCCGGCATTTTTCGTCCTCCGACTATTTCGCCAGTCCCTCATCGGGGTTTCGCCGCCCTTTGGCCTTGAGGCTGCGCGCGGCTTGCTCGACCGCGGCGCGGTCGTTGCCCAAGCGGTCGAGCAGTTCCTGTGCCTCGTCGCCGGAGATGCCGGTGCGCACCGCCAGCGCCTCGACCTCCAGCACGTCGGAGCTGGCGATCTCGCCGGTTTCAGGCAGCGCGTCGCCCGCCGTCAGCGGCAGGGCTCCCTCGCGGT
Organism: Mesorhizobium sp. M7A.F.Ca.US.014.04.1.1; assembly: GCF_003998745.1. Taxonomy (NCBI): domain Bacteria; kingdom Pseudomonadati; phylum Pseudomonadota; class Alphaproteobacteria; order Hyphomicrobiales; family Phyllobacteriaceae; genus Mesorhizobium; species Mesorhizobium sp. M7A.F.Ca.US.014.04.1.1. The sequence continues at coordinate 1,511 of NZ_RZRW01000669.1, forward strand.
CGATCTCGGCCTCGGCCTGGTGCCAGTGCCGCTCGGGGTCGCCCTGCATGCGGCCTTCCCGTTCCCAGATCTGGTAGGCGCGCTCACGAATTCTGTCGTCCCGGTCGTCGCTCATGGTCAGTCCTCCTTCGGGTCAGGGTTGAACGTCGCGCCAATGCGGACGCTCCGGAAAATCCGCGCGATCGGATCGCCATGCCGGCGGTGCGCGGGGGCTACTGGCATTGCCGTCTCGGGCCACCGGAGTATGGCTGGTAGCTGTTGTCTTCCGGGCGATAGGAGCGGTAGCGGCTGAAGCAGGAATCGACATGGTCGGCCGAAAGCGCTTCGCCGTCATCATCGGCAAGGTAGACGCCAAGGCCAGCGCCGTTTTCCCCGCCGTCGCCGGCAGCCGGCTGGCCGGCCTGACCGGCGGCTTCGAGATAGGGCGAGATGCAGGGGCGCAGCTGCCCGCTGTAGGAGAGATAACTGTTGTCGTCCGGATGGTAGGAGCGATAGCGGCTGGCGCACCAGGCGAGATGCGGACGCGGCAGGTCGGTTGCCTTGGGCGCGATGGCGCCGGTGACCGTCGGGTCGGGCGGCGTTTCCGGCGGTTTGGCGGGGATGTCGGGCGGCGCCGGCTGGGCGGCCGGCAGGCGTTCGAGGCCCTGCCCGGCTTTGTTCACCGGCCGCGCCTTCTTGGTCCACAGCTCCGCCACGCTGACGGTGGCCGTTGCCTGGCGCGGCGGCTTTGCGGCAAGCAGCCAGGCGGCGAAGCCCAGTCCGCTGCCGAAGACCGCAAGGGTCAGCACGAAGCCGCAGACCAGTCCCAAAACCGCTTTCACGACACGCTCCTTCAGTCCCTGCTCATAGAATGCGGGGCCTCAAGGCTGGTTCCAGAAAAACGCTGGCGCGCGCGCCGGCGTTGCCGCCGGGCGCAGCCGCCAAGGGAGGCTCAAAACCCCGCCCAGACACAGTTCAGAAACAATATTCAACAGTTCGGAAAAACTGCCGAAAAGATCGGATGGCATAAGCATCCCACAACAACTGGAAAAATGGCCGTGCCGGGCAATGCCCGGCCTGGACGGGAAAGTATGGAAATGGATCACGGTGTCGATGTCGCCGAACTGGACGCGGAACGATCGGGGCTGGAAAGCGGCCCGGCAGGTGTCGATGCGCTGGTAAGAACGGCTCCCGCGACAGCCAGGCGCGGGCAAATCCTGACGGGCGCCGACTTTGCCCGCCAAGGCTTGCCCGGCGAGCGGCTCGACACCGTCTTCGAACAGCTTGCCGAGATGTTCGCAGCGCTGCCGGCGGTGATCTCCGACGGGCGTGTCTGGACCTATCGGGGGC
>NZ_RZRW01000067.1:0-16014 GCF_003998745.1 Mesorhizobium sp. M7A.F.Ca.US.014.04.1.1
CGACCTGACCTGGTGGCCGAAGAACCCGACGCTCAGCAATTTTCGTTTCGTCTTCGGCGAGTCGACCAACAATTTGATCGTCGCGCTCGACCGTACCGCGCTGAAGCCGATCCTCGCATCGCTGCTGTCGGCGGTTTTCGGCACGGTGATCGCCATGTCGGCGGGCACTGCCGCGGCTTATGGGCTGTCGCGTTTCGGCTCCGGCCAGAACCTGCCGCTGGCGCTGATCCAACTCAGGATCTTTCCGCCGATGGCGGTCATGATCCCGGTGATGATCATGTGGGCTTTCCTCAACTTCACCGATAGCTGGTGGGGGTTGGCGCTGATCTACGGCATCGTCACCTTGCCGTTCGCCTTCTGGCTGATGAAGACCTTCTTCGACGACATGCCGCGCGAGATCGAGGAGGCGGCGCTTGTCGAAGGCTGTTCGCGGCTGCGCGTCTTCACGCGCATCACGCTGCCGATGATGCGCGCGCCGCTGGCCAGTGCCGCGCTCTTCGTCTTCATCCTCAACTGGTCGGACTATCTGATCGCGCTGCTTCTGACGACGCGCGAATGGGTGACCATCCCGGTCTACATGGCCTCTCTTTCTTCCTCGATGACCGGGCAGCTCTATGGCGCCAAGGCAGCGCTTGGCCTGATCGCGGCCGTGCCGCCGGTCATCATGGGCATCGCCATCCAACGCCATCTGGTGCGCGGGTTGACATTCGGGGCGCTCAAGCAATGAGCGCGGTGACTGTCATGACTTCCAAGGATGAGGTGAAAGCCGTCGGAGCAAAGCCGGTTTCGCGCGATGAGGGCGCAAGGCTGGGTTTCCGGCTGACATTACCTGCGCAGATCCTGGTGCTGTTCATCTCGGCCTTCCCGCTGTTGATGCAGCTCTACATCAGCGTCACCGACTGGTCGCCCCTGTCGGGCACCGGCTGGTGGAACGCCTGGTCGATGTGGAACAGCTTTGCCAACTACACCGATCTCGCCGCCGACGCGCGCTTCTGGAGCGCGCTGAAGCGTACGGCCATCGTCATGATCGTCTGCGTGCCGGCGGAATTCCTGCTCGGGCTGGCGCTGGCGACACTGTTTGCCGACGATTTCCCGGGCAAGCGCGTCTTCTATTCGATCCTGCTGATGCCGATGATGGTGGTGCCTGCCGTGGCCGGCTACATGTTCTTCATGCTGTTCCAGTCGGGCGGCCCGGTGAACGACATCTTGTCGGCGCTCACCGGATCTCTCGTCACCATCGCCTGGCTGTCGGATCCGACTCTGGCGCTGATTGCGGTGATGGTCGCCGACATCTGGCAATGGACGCCGCTGATGTTCCTTATCCTGCTTGCCGGCCTGGTCGGCGTGCCGGAGGACCAGATCAAGGCGGCGACGCTGCTCGGCGCCAATCCGTGGCAGCGCTTCGTCACCATCGTGCTGCCGAAGATGAAGACGATCATCATCATCGCGTTGGCGATCCGGGTGATCGAGAACTTCAAGATCTTCGACACGCTCTACATCATGACCGGCGGCGGTCCAGGCGTCGCTACCGAAACCATCTCGGTCTACATCTACAAGCTCACCACGCAGGACCTGATCTGGGGCTATGTGGCGGCGATCGCGCTGGCCATTTTGGTCGTGCTGTCGATCGTCGCAGTGTTTGCCATGAAGCGCATGGCGCGTGCACGCGAGGTACCGGCATGAGCGCCATCCACCTGCAAAACCTGGTCAAGAAATTCGGCGACTTCACCGCGCTGAAGACCATGGACCTGGCAATATCAGATGGCGAGTTCATGGCGCTGCTCGGCCCGTCGGGCTGCGGCAAGTCGACGACGATGAACATGATCGCCGGCATGGAAGAACCGACCGGCGGCAAGATCCTGTTTGGCGAGCGCGACATGGCCGGCGTGCCGATGGGCCGGCGTGGCGTCGGCTTCGTGTTCCAGAACTACGCCATCTTCACGCATATGACGGTGCGCCAGAACCTTGCCTATGGACCAAAAATGCGAGGGGCTGCCAAAGCCGAGATCGATCGCCGTGTCGGCGCCATCGCCGAGATGCTGCAGCTTTCGCCGCTGCTCGACCGCAAGGCCGACAGGCTGTCGGTCAATATATTGCAACGGGTGGCGATCGGCCGCTCGGCGATCATGGAGCCGGCGATCTTCCTGCTCGACGAGCCGCTCTCCAATGTCGACGCCGCTTTCCGGGCCGTCATGCGCACCGAACTGAAGCAGCTGCAGCGGCAGTTCCGCCAGACCATGGTGTATGTCACCCACGATCAGCTCGAGGCGATGACCATGGCCGACCGCATCGCGGTCATGGATCATGGGGTTTTGCAGCAGGTCGGCACGCCGCTCGAGGTCTACAACGATCCAGCCAATGTCTTCGTCGCCCGCTTTATCGGTGCGCCGGGCATGAATCTGCTCAAGGGCAGGCCGGCGGAGAGCGACCGCGGACTGGTCGTCGATCTCGGACCGTTGGGCGTCACGCCGCCGCTGCCGGGCGAACTCGCAGCGGCCATGCGTGGTGCACGCGGCGAGGTGCTTTACGGATTCCGGCCTGAACAGGCGACGTTGGTGCAGAATGGGCAGGGCCTCGCAATGCCGGTGACCTTTGTCGAACGGATCGGTGCGCGCACCATCGTTCATCTCGGCCAGGGCGAGGCGGCTGTGAAAACGGTGTTCGACAATGATGTCGGGCTGGCTATCGGCGACACCGCTGTCATCGCTCCCACTACGTCGTCGGTGCGCGTCTTCGACGCCGCTACCGGCCTTGCGATGAAGGCAGGTTGAGATGGCCGATATCGTCTTCCGTAATGTGACCAAACGCTACGGCAATACACTCGCCGTCGACGACGCCTCGTTCACCGTCAACGACAATGAGTTCTTCTGCTTCTTCGGTCCGCCGCTGTCGGGCAAGTCGACCATCCTGCGCCTGGTGCTCGGGTTGGAGACACCTGACACCGGCGAAATCCTGATCGGAGGCAGGCCGGTCAACGCGATGTCGCCGGCCGAGCGCAACGTGGCTATGGTGTTCCAGAACCTGGCGCTGTTCCCGCATATGAGCGGGCTCGAAAATGTCCGCTTTCCCCTGGTCGAACGCCGGGTCGCCGAGGCCGAGATCAAGCGGCGGGTCACCGACGTCGCGGCGAAGCTACATATCGGCCATATCCTGCACAAGCCGCCGGGACAGCTTTCGGGCGGGGAGCGGCAGCGCGTGGCGATCGCCCGGGCTCTGGTGCGCGATCCCAATGCCTATCTGATGGACGATCCGATCTCGGCGCTCGACGCCAGGCTGCGCGAAGAAACGCGCGTCGAGCTGAAGCGCATCCAGCGCGAACTCGGCAAGACGCTGATCTACGTCACGCATGACCAGGAAGAAGCGATGTCGGTCGCCGATCGCATCGCCATCCTGGAGGACGGCAAGATCAGGCAGATCGGTACGCCGGCAGAGATTTACGACCGCCCGGCCAGCACCTATGTGGCAAGGCTACTTGGCTCGCCGATGATGAACATCCTCAGATCGGCGCGTGGCGAGGGCGGTGTCGAAGCGGCTGAAGGCACGATCCGCATCGACGACAAGACAGCGCCCGCCGATGCCGTGGAGATCGGGCTGAGGCCGGAGGACATCAAGGTCAGACCGTGGGCGGACGGGGGCCCGGGCCGCCCGGCGCGAGTGTTCGAGGTCGAGCCGCTTGGCGGCTACACCGTGGTGACGCTCGCTGCCGGGCAGGCGCGGCTGAAGGCGTTGCTGCGCGGCCAGCCCGACATCCGGCCGGATGCCATGGTGGCGATATCCTGCGAGCCGGCCAGAGTGCATTATTTCGAACAGAGCGGCGGGGCGTTGGCACGATGACGGCCGCCGCAAGGAAAGAGTTTCGGGAGGAAGAGATGGCAAGCAAAGGCTTCGAGCCGGACGTGAAGGTCCGCACGAAGGAATACAAGATCGGCTGTGTCGGCGCAGGCATGATCATGGCCGAGTGCCATCTCGCCGCCTACAAGGAAGCCGGGTTCCCGGTGGTGGCAATCGCCTCGCGCACCAGGGCCAGCGCCGATAAGGTGGCGACGCGCTGGGGCATTCCGACCGTCCACGACACACCGGAAAAACTGATCGAGGACGAAAATGTCGAGATCATCGACCTTGCTTTCCCGCCCGACCTGCAGCCGGCGCTGATCCGTCACGCGCTGAGGCAGAAGCATATCAAGGCGATCCTGGCGCAGAAGCCGCTGGCGCTGTCAGTCGAGGAAGCGGTCAAGCTGCGCGATGAGGCGGCCAAGGCCGGCAAGATCCTCTCGATCAATCAGAACATGCGCTACGACCAATCGATGCGCGTCTTGAAGCAGATCATCGACAGCGGCGCGCTGGGCGACATCGTCTTCGCGCAGATCGACATGCACGCCATCCCGCATTGGCAGAGCTTTCTCGAGGATTATGACCGGCTGACGCTCGCCAATATGAGCGTGCATCATCTCGACGTGCTGCGCTTCCTGTTCGGCGATCCCGACGAGATCACCACGCTGACACGCAAAGACCCGCGCACGACATTCGACCACTCCGACGGCATCACCGTGTCGACGCTGCGCTTCCCGTCCGGCGTGCTTGCCGTGTCGCTGGAGGATGTCTGGTCGGGTCCGCGCCAGGATGGCTACAAGGACGACCAGCACATCAACTGGCGCGTCGACGGCAGCAAGGGGGTCGCGAAGGGCACCATCGGCTGGCCGACGGGCGCTGCCTCGACGCTGACTTACGCTTCGACCGAGACGACCGGCGGCGAATGGGTCAGCCCGAGCTGGGACACGATGTGGTTCCCGCATGCCTTTATCGGTGTGATGGAGCAGCTCCAGCACGCGGTGAAGACCGGCACGCCGCCGGCGCTGTCGGTCGCCGACAACGTCAAGACCATGGCGCTGGTCGAGGCGGGCTACCGCTCGATCGACGAGGCCCGCACGGTCAAGCTTTCCGAAATCGCTACCTGATCACCGCAGCTGAAACACCAAACAACTGAATCGCTTACAGGGAGGAATTCACACCATGATGCAGGCAGGTATTTTCACGGGCTATTTCCCGTACGGCCTCGAAGAGACGGCGAAGAAGATCCGCGGGCTCGATTTCAACACGGTGCAACTCGACCTCCACTTCAAGGATGTCGACCTGTCGGCCGGGCAGATCACCAAGGACAAGGCCAAGAAGGTGCGCGACGTCTTCCGCGATCATCACCTGCCGGTGTGCTGCATTTCCGGCTACACAAATATCATCCACCCGGACAAGGCCGAGCGCGACAAGCGCGTCGGCTACCTCAAAGAGATCATCCGCAACGCCCGCCATTTCGGCAGCCCGTATGTGATCTCGGAAACCGGCACCTACAACACCGAATCCGACTGGGTGCATCACCCCAAGAACAAGACCGAGGAAGGGTTCGAGGAATGCCGCAAGGTGGTCGCCGACCTTGCCCAGACGGCCTATGACCACGGCGCGGTCTTCCTGCTCGAAACCTATGTCAACAACGTCGTCGGCTCGGTCGAGGAGACGGTCAAGATGTTCGCGCAGGTCGATCACCCCGGCCTCGGTCTGCTGATGGACCCGACCAATTATTTCGAGACGCATAACATCGACAGGATGGACCAGATCCTGAACCAGGTGTTCGACACGCTGACCGACAAGATCAGAATAGCTCACGCCAAGGACGTCAAGCGTTCGGGCGGCGACAAGTCCGAGAAGCACGCCGATATCGGCGACGAGGACGCGCTGGAGAGCCATACATTCCGTGGCGTCGGTGAGATCGAGTTGCCGGCACCGGGCCTCGGTTCGCTGAACTACGACCTCTATCTCCAGCGGCTGGCGGAAAAGCATCCGAACATCCCGGTGATCATCGAGCATCTCTCGGAAGACGACGTGCCGAGGGCCAAGAAATTCCTCGACGGGAAGTTCCGCGCCAACGGTCTGTGACGGCCTTCTCGCGCCGCTGGTTCGCGGCGGCGCGGTTCGGTTCCAAAGTAAGGGAGGAGAAAAAATGTTGAAATTCGCATTGAAACTGGCGGCTGCCGTAACGCTGCTCGCCGGCGTCTCGTTGAGCGCGCCGGCAATGGCGCAGGATGGCCAGAAGACGTTCTACTTGCTGTCGCATGGCGGTCCGTCGGATGCGTTCTGGCTGGACTGGAATGCCGGCGCGACCAAAGCCTGCGACCAGCTCAAGGTGACCTGCAAGATCTCATTCAGCGGCGGCGACATGGCGGCGCAGAAGGAGGCCTTCAATTCCGCGCTTGCGGCCAAGCCCGACGGCATCGCCACCACGTCGGCCCAGCCGGGCTTGTGGACGGAAGAGGTGAAGGCGGCCAAGGCAGCCGGCATCCCGATCGTGTTCTTCAACACAGACGATCCGGCGACCGGACGGCAGGCCTATGTCGGCGCCGATCTCAAGGAGGCGGGGGTCATCTGGGCCAAGTATCTTGTCGACCACAAGATGGTGAAGCAGGGCGACAAGGTGTTCCTGCCGGTGGAAGTGCCCGGCGCCAGCTATCAGCAGCTGGAGACCGAAGGCATCGCCAGCGTCTTCGATCCGTTGGGGATCAAATATGATGTGGTCGATTGCGGCACCGACCCGGCCGGCATCATTGCCAAGATGACCGACTACATGGTGGCCAACAATCCGCCGGCGATCATCGCGCTTGGCGATTCCGTCGCGGCCAGCGTCAAGCGGGTGTTCGACGGCGCCGGCGTGCCGGCCGGCAAGATCCCGGTCGTCGGCTGGGGCAATTCCAAGGAAACCGCGGAAGCCGTCAAATCCGGTTTCGTCAACGCGGCCGCCTGGCAGTTCCCGTCTGCGCAGGGCTTCATGCCGGTGGCGCTGCTCGGGCTCGCCGCTTCGGGTGAGCCGATCGGCTACGACATCCATACGTTCAGCCTCTACGACGCCTCGAGCGTCGAACCGATCCTGAAACTCTACGACACGAAGTGAAAACGGTGCCCGCGGCGTAAGCTGCGGGCGTCTCTTCAAAGCATGGTTCAAGCAGTCATGATGATCGCCGCAGAAGACGAAATGCCTGTCGGGAAACGCAGATCGAGCCTTATGCGCTCGCCGCAATTCTCCTCGCTCGTCATCCTCATTGTCCTGCTCGCGGTGTTCGCCGTTGCCGATGCCAATTTCCTGTCGCCGCTCAACATCTCCAACATGATGGCGTTCCTGCCCGAGCTCGGCATCATCGCGCTCGGCATGACGCTGCTGTTGACGGCGGGCGAGTTCGACCTGTCGGTCGGCGCCGTGTTCGGGCTGGCGCCGGTCATCGTCATGCTCCTGGTGCAGAACGGCGGCGTGGATATAGGTGTCGCCCTTCTGGCCGGGCTTCTGCTGTGCATCGCCATCGGCGCCATCAACGGGCTGATCGTCACCAAGATCGGCATTTCGTCCTTCCTGGTCACGCTGTCGATGCTGCTCGTGGTGCGTGGGGCAGCGCTCTACATCACGCAGGGCTTTCCGCTGAAATCCTGGGACCAGCCGGGTTTTTTCGTGACGCTGCTGGCCGGCAGCTTCAATGTCGGCTCGTTCCGGTTCTACACCTCGCTGTGGTGGTTCATCGGTCTCTCGCTGCTGGCAATCTACGTGCTGCGCTATGCCAAGCTCGGCAACTGGATCAGCGCCATCGGCTCGAACCGCAACGCGGCGGTGGCGCGTGGCGTGCCGGCGGACGCCGTCAAGGTGTGGCTGTTCATCCTGACTTCGGTTCTGGCGGGGCTGGCCGGCATGATCAGCGCCTTCCGCATTTCGGCCGCTTCACCGGTGGCCGGCACCGGCTACGAGCTCGAAGTGATCGCCATGGTGGTGGTCGGCGGCACGGCGCTGACCGGCGGACGCGGCACGATCCTCGGCACCATCGTCGGTGCGCTGATGCTGCGCGCGATCCGCAACGGCATTGTGCTGATCGGCGTGCCGGGCCTCGCCTACAACATCTTCGTCGGCCTGATCATCCTCGCCATGCTCATCCTGCACGCTTTGCTGCAGAAGAACGCCGCAAGGGGCTGACGATGGAAGTTCTCCGGCTGCAGAATCTGCAAAAATCCTTCGGCAGCGTCCGCGCACTGAAGAATGCGTCCTTTGCCCTCAAGGAAGGCGAGGTGGTGGCCCTGCTCGGCGACAACGGCGCCGGCAAATCGACGCTGATCAAGGCGATTTCCGGTGTGTTTCCGATCGACCGTGGCGACATCTATGTGCGCGGTGAAAAGGTTTCGATCCGTTCGACACGCGACGCGATGGACCTCGGCATCGAGACCATCCACCAGGATACGTCTCTTGCGCCGGATCTCAGCATCGCGCGCAATCTTTTCCTTGGGCGCGAGCCGGTCAAGCTGAAATGGCTGGGCGTGTTCGCGCCGCTCGATTTCGCCAAATTGCGAGACGCGGCGTCGGCGCTGTTGAAGCGCGTCGGCATCTCGAAAAAACTCGACGCCGATGCGCTGGTCTCGACGCTATCGGGTGGCGAGCGGCAGTCGATCGCGATTTCTCGCGCCATGCAGTTCGCCGCCAAGGTCATCATCCTCGACGAACCGACCAACAATCTCGGTGTCGAGGAAACCCATGGCGTGCTGCGCTTCGTCAAGGAGGTGCGTGACGCCGGTCATTCCGTGCTCTTGATCACCCACAACATCCATCACGTGTTCCAGGTCGCCGACCGCATCATCGTCATGCGCCGCGGCGAGATCGTCGCCGAGCAGACGGTTGCCGATACCGATCTTCTGACCGTGGAAAGCATCATCACCGGCGCCGATATGTCGGCCCTGCTGAAAGAGACGAGAGCGAAGTGAAGAAGTTGGCCGTCACATGGTAGAACTCTACGGCAAGACGCTTTCGCGCCGGCAGGTGTCGGAACGTTCGGGCATGCTGTCGCAATTTGCCGGCGTGCGGCTGATGACGCTTGGCGACGGCGTGGAACGCGGCATCCGCATGCTGGAGTTCCGCACCGGCACGGGGCTGCGTTTCACGGCGCTGGTCGACCGGGCGCTCGACATCGCCGATTGCGACTTCAAGGGCCAGGCGATCGGCTGGCATTCGCCGAGCGGCTTTCGCAACCCCGGTCTGCACGATTATGAGGGGGAAGGGGGGCTCGCCTGGGCGCGTTCGTTTTCAGGGCTGCTTGTCACCTGCGGCCTCGACCACATATTGGGCCGGGAAGAAGTGCCGGCCGATAGCTACAACTACCCGGGCAGGAAGACCGTGATCCATTCGCTGCATGGCCGCGTCGGCACCATTCCGGCGCGGCTGACCGGTTATGGCGAGACCTGGGACGGCGACCGCTGCGTGCTGTGGGCCGAAGGCACCGTGCAGCAATCGGCAGTGTTCGGCGAGGATCTGCATCTGATCCGGCGTATCGAGGCCGATGTCGGCGGCAACGAGATCCGGCTGTCGGATCGCGTCGTCAACCACGGTTTCAACCGCACGCCGCACATGTATTTTTACCACGTCAATGTCAGCCATCCCTTGCTCGACGAGGGTTCGCGCTATCTGGCGCCGATCCGCGACGTCGTCTGGGCTGGCCATGCCGGCGAGCGCTACCAGGCGCAGAAGGTGGGTTACCGCACGATGCCGGCGCCGCAATCGGGTTTCAGCGAGCAGGTCTGGCAGCACGAGATGGCGGCGGACGCCAATGGCGAGGTGCCGGTGGCAGTGGTCAACGATCAGCTCGGGCTCGGCTTCGAAGTGGTGACGCGCAAGGACCAGCTGCCTTGCGCATATCAATGGCAGAATTTTCAGGCGGGGCAGTATGCGCTGGGCATCGAACCCTCGACGCATCATGTGCTCGGCAATCTCGCGGCGCGCGAGCGGGGCGAGATGATCTGGCTGGAGCATAGTGAAAGCCGTTCTTACGACGCAGTGTTCCGGGTGCTCGACGGCGCCGGCGCGATCGCCGAGGCCGAAGCAAAGATCGCGTCGATCGCCAGGCAGCCGCAACAGGATTATCCTGTACCGTCGGGTAATTTTCCGGGATTGGCGGACAGGGCATGAGGCGAAACGAATGCTCCGGCTGGCGGGCCGGAAATCGGAGGTCGATGTGATGGAGAAAAAGCGCGACTACAGCCTGGTCGGGGAAAGCACGCGCATCGCGATCGAGACCGGGCTGGCCTCGGCCGAGTGGTATCACACCGATGTGCCGCGCAAGGCGATGAAAGAGCTGATGCAGCGCTCGGACGGCCCGGCGATCCGCGACACGATCATCTGGATCGTTGCCATATTGGGTTCCGCCGCCGGGATCGCCTGGTTCTGGGGCACGTGGTGGGTGGTGCCGTTCCTGCTCGTCTATGGCGTGCTCTACGGCTCGTCCAGCGACTCGCGCTGGCACGAGTGCGGCCACGGCACCGCCTTCCGCACACGCTGGATGAACGATGCCGTCTACCAGATCGCCAGCTTCATGCTGATGCGCAATCCGGTGACCTGGCGCTGGAGCCATGCCCGCCACCACACCGACACGATCATCGTCGGCCGCGACGCCGAGATCGCGGTGATGCGTCCGCCGGACCTGCTGCGCGCCGCACTCGCCTTCACCGGTGTTCTCGATTTCCGCTATTCGCTGCCGACGCTGGTGCGCAATGCGTTCGGCAGCATCTCGCCGGACGAGAAAAGCTTTATTCCCGAGATGGAGCTTCACAAGGTGGTCACAGCCGCGCGCTGGCATGTCGCCATCTATGTCGGGGCGATCGGGCTAGCGCTTCATCTGTGGTCGTTCCTGCCGCTGGTGCTGATCGGCCTGCCGCGCCTCTACGGCAGCTGGCACATGGTGCTGACCGGCCTGCTGCAGCATATCGGGCTGGCCGACAATGTCACCGACCACCGGCTGAACACGCGCACCGTCTACATGAACCCGATCAGCCGCTTCATCTATTGGAACATGAACTATCATGTCGAACATCACATGTTCCCGATGGTGCCCTATCACGCGCTGCCGAGGCTGCACGAATTGATCAAGCACGATCTGCCCGAGCCGAACCCTTCGATGTGGCATGCCTATCGCGAGGTCTGGCCGGTGCTGCTGAAGCAGCTTCAGTACGAGGATTATTTCCTCAAACGTGAATTGCCGCCGACGGCGCGGCCGTACCGGGACGAATTCCATGCACTGACCGTTCCGGCGGCGGCGGAATAGGGGAGAAGCAGATGGCCGACTGGGTTGAAGCGTGTGGCGTCGACGATGTCGAGGAAGAGGATGTCATCCGCTTCGATCATGGCGGCCGTACCTTCGCCATCTATCGCAGTCCCGATGACGAGTACTTCGCAACCGACGGATACTGCACGCATGAGAAGGCGCATCTGGCCGATGGGCTGGTGATGGACGACATCATCGAATGCCCCAAGCACAATGGCCGCTTCAACTACAAGACGGGCGTGGCTCGAGGCGCACCGGTATGCGTCAATCTCGCCACCTATCCAGTGAAGGTCGAGGCTGGCAAAGTGATGATCCAGATCGGCTGACCTGCCGCCGAATGCAACTGAGGGAACCCTTTTGATGAGCCGAAAAAGACCGACGGTGGCGGATTTGCGCGCCATGAAGGGCAAGCGACAGCTGACCATGCTGCGTGTGCTGACGATGGACGAGGCCGAGGCCGCGGAGCGCGCAGGGGTCGACATCGTCTCGGTGCCGCCCGAATTGGTGCTCAACCCTGAGTACCGCGACGCGGCGCCCAGCCTGTTCACCATGCCGGGCGACAATTTCTACGAGATCGGCACGGCGGACGATTTCGTGCGCTGGGCCTTCCGGCTCTACAAGGCCGGCGCCGACGCGGTCTATTGCAGCGCCGGCTACGCCACGATCAAGCGGATGGCGGATGACAATATCCCGGTGATCGGCCATGTCGGGCTGATCCCGTCACGGGCGACCTGGACTGGCGGCTTCAAGGCGGTCGGCAAGACCGCCGACACCGCCATGGATATCTTCGCGGCGGTGAAGCAACTGGAGGCCGCCGGCGCCATCGGCGCCGAGATCGAGGTGGTGCCGGTCGAGGTGGCCAAGGCGATCTCGGAGCGGACGTCGCTGATCATGCTGTCGATGGGAGCGGGTACCGGTTGCGATGCGCAATATCTGTTCGCCGACGACATTCTCGGCCAGAACCGTGGCCACATGCCCCGTCATTCCAAGGTCTATCGCAATTTCGCCGCCGAATATGATCGTTTGCAGGCCGAGCGTATCGCCGCGTTTTCGGAATATGTTGCCGACGTGAACAGTCTCGCCTATCCCGAAGACAAGCATGTGGTGCATATGGATCCGGCTGAACTCAGCCTGTTCATGAAGAGGGTCGACGGGGCGTGAAATCTCAAGGCAATGATGCGACGGGCGAGGCCGCGCCGGTTCATATTCTCACGCTTTCCTGCGAGGATCGGCCGGGGATCGTCGCCGCCGTCACGGCGGAGCTTGCCGCGAACGGCGCCAACATCGCCGAAAGCAGCCAGTTCTGGGACCGGCAGACCAATCGCTTTTTCATGCGGATCGCCTTCATCAGCCCGTTAGGCTCGACCGGGGACAGTCTGGAGCGGGCCCTGGAATCGAGCGTCGACCGCTTCGGCATGAAGACCGCGCTGGTCGATCAGGGACGCCGCCCGAAGATCATCGTCATGGTCTCCAAGTTCGACCACGCGCTTCTCCATCTGCTGTACCAGATCAGGGTCGGCTGGCTGAACGCGGAGGTTGCAGCCGTCGTCTCCAACCACGAGGATGCCCGCCGCTTCGCCGAGCTGGAGGGCATTCCCTACCACCATTGGCCGACCACCAAGGAGAACAAGGCCGAACAGGAACAGAAACTGCTGGACCTGGTGCAGCGGACAGGGGCCGAACTGGTCATCCTGGCGCGCTACATGCAGGTCTTTTCAAAAGGTCTGTCGGACCGGCTGTTCGGACGGGCGATCAACATCCACCATTCGTTCCTGCCGAGCTTCAAGGGCGCCAAGCCGTACCACCAGGCTTTCGACCGCGGCGTCAAGCTGATCGGTGCGACGGCGCATTACGTCACCTCCGACCTCGACGAGGGCCCGATCATCGATCAGGAGACCGAACGCGTCACCCATGCGATGAGCGCCGAGGATTTCGTCGCCGTCGGGCGCGACATCGAAAGCCGGGTACTGGCGCGCGCCGTCAAGCTGCATCTCGAAGCCCGCGTCATGCTCAACGGCCACAAGACCGTCGTCTTCTGAGAAGCCGCGTCAGGCCGGCCAATTTCCGCCGGCGAGCGCGGCGTAAAGCGCTTCGGCGTCGATGCCGAGCGGCCGGTCCTCTTTCAGCATGGGGACGAGCGAGCGTATCGCCGCGTGAAGTGCGGCCGTGCGCGGCGCCAGTGTGAAGCCGTCGCGCAGGTCGACGGCCTGTGCCGCGGCCATCAATTCGAAGGCGATCAGCCGCCGCCACAGCGCGATCATCCCTGCGCATTTCGCAACCGCCAGAGGTGTCTGCGTGGCGTGATCCTCGACGCCCTCCGACACGGCCAGAAAGTCGAGCATCACCGGATTGGCCTTGTGGCGGATGGCGGCCAGGATCGAGGTCACTGTCTTCTGTAGCGGCACGAAGCCGGCCGAGGCGCCGCCGACCGGCGACAGATATTTCGGCAGGCCATTGCGGCCCGAACCGGTGAGCTGAATGAAGCGCGCGGCACTGGCCGCGGCACATTGGGCGATCGCCAGGCCGAGCGTCTCAAAGGCGAGCGCCAGTGCGGCGGTGTGGAAATTGCCGGTCGACAGTACCAGTTCATCATCGCCCAGCACCAGCGGGTTGTCGGCGGCGGCGTTGAGCTCGATCTCGACAGCCTGTCTCGCCTGGCCGATCGCCTCGATCAGTGCGCCATGGACCGATGGCATGCAGCGGATCGACAGCGGGTCCTGCAAGGTGGTCGGTGCCGGCGCGTCGTCTCGGACGAGCAGATTGTGCAGCACCTTGGCTGCTTCCTGCTGGCCGGCCGCCGGGCGCGCCATATGCAGGCGCGGGTCGAGGATGGTGCGGTTGGCACCAAAACCTTCCATGGTCAGAGCCCCGGCATGCTGTTGCTGGGCCAGGGCAGTGAGGGCATCCGTCACCGCAAGTGCGCCGCTGCCGGCGGAAACCGCCGATGCGTTGATCAGCGATAGCCCGTCCTTGGGCGCCAGGCTGATCGGGGCGAGGCGCGCCATCATCAGCGCCTTGGCCGCCGGTATGCGACGGCCCTGATAGTCGGCTTCGCCTTCGCCGGTGAGCATGCGGGCGAGTGCCGTCATCAGCACCAGGTCGCCGGCTCCGATCGAACCGAGCGAGGGCATGACGGGATGGACGCCGGCATTGAGCGCGTCGAGCAAAGCAACGAAGACGGAAGACGAAAGGCCGGATCCGCCAACCGACAGCATCGCTGCACGCGCGGCCATGCTTGCCCGCACGGCATCGACCGGCAATCCTTCGCCGACGGCGCCGCTGCGTCCCTCCAGCAACTGGCGCTGGAAGGCTCCGGCATCGCCCTCTACAGCAGTGCCGAGATTGGCGCCGAGCCCGGTGTTCAAGCCATAGATCTGCTGGCTGGACGCTGCAGCCTGGTCGAGCACTTTTCGTGCCTTCTCCAGCCTGCCGATGACATCGGGTCCGATCTCCACCTTGCGCCCATCGCGGGCGACCGCAGCGACATCGCCAACGCCGACGCCGGTTCCGGTGAGGACGAGCGCGCTCATGCGAAGCGCAGTCTCTGGCCGATGCCTTGCGCCTGCGCCTTGGCCAGCATCGCCTTGCCCAATGCGATATCAGACAGCGACAGGCCACGATGCCAGAACAGGATCGTTTCGTCGTCGCTTTCGCGCCCAACTTTCAGGCCGGCGGCGATCTGGCCGAGCTCGGCATGCAGCGTCTGCTCGCTCAGCCGCCCGGTCTCGACATGGGCGCGTAGCGAGCCGAACTTGCCGCCCTTGCACTGGCCCCAATCGTCGACGACCATTTTCTGCATGATGTCGGTCAACGACAGTTCGACCGCGCTCATCGTGCCATAGGGCACGACCAGTGCGCCCCGTTTGATCCATTCGGTCCTCAGCAGCGGCTGCGGCTCCGGCAGCCGCGAGGCCTCGACGACGATGTCGGCGCCCTCGATGCAGCTTTTCCAGTCGGCCACCGCTGTGACCGTCTTGCCGAGATCGGCGGAGAGTTCGGCGGCAAAACCGTCGCGGCTTTCCGGGCGGCGCGAATGGACGCGAATCTCGTCGAAGTCGAAGAGATGGTCGAGCAGGCGCACATTCCAGTAGGCGGTGCCGCGCGCGCCGATATGGGCCAGCACCTTGGAATTCTTGCGCGCCAGATGCCTGGCGCCGATGGCGGTGACGGCGCCGGTTCGCATGTCGGTGATGACGGTGGCGTCGAGGATGGCGCGCGGCGCGCCGGTGCGCGGGTCGAACAGGTTGAGGATGCCGAATTCGGAAGGCAGGCCATGCAGGTAATTGTCGACATAGTCGCCGACGATCTTGACGCCGGCCGTGTCGAGCGGCGCGACGTAGCCGCGCAACACATTGAAATGGCCGTGGAAGGACGGGTCCGGCTCGAGATGGACGCGCGGTTCGATCACCGTCTGGCCCTTGCCTTGCGCCACCAGGCCAGCCTCGACGGCGGCGATGATTTCGCCATCGGTCATGGCAAGGGCATCGATGTCGAGGGCATTGAGGTAGTCGATGTAGATGGGCTTCATGTTACGCGTATACTCTCCTCGACGGCCCCATCCATTCCATAGCAGGCCATGGCGGCACACGAAAGTTTGTTGCGACGTCTCTGGACGCCGCCGGGGAGATGCTGTTCAAACCGGTTCCGTCATGACTGCCATTCCCGAGACCGCAACCTTGTCCGAAACGGCCATCCATGCGCGGCGCGTGGCGCTGATCGTCGCCATCGCCTTCTTCATGCAGTTGCTGGATTCGACGATCATCTCGACATCGCTGCCGCAGATGGGCGCCTCCTTCGGCGTGTCGCCGGTGGCGATGAGCATCGGCATCACCGTCTACATGCTGACCATGGCGGTGTTCGTGCCGCTGTCGGGCTGGCTCGCCGAACGGCTCGGGGCGCGCAACATCTT
>NZ_RZRW01000670.1:0-2836 GCF_003998745.1 Mesorhizobium sp. M7A.F.Ca.US.014.04.1.1
GTCCGGAACAGTCGTAGCCGGATGCAACAGGCGAAACCTCATTGATATCAGCCGCACACGCCACACCGAGCGGCGCGAGAATGAAGGCCGTTGCGAGAAGAAGAATTTTCATTGTTGTCTGCCGCCCCATGTTGCTTCCCCGCCGCACAAATGAGCTGCGGAGATCCAGCTGTTGTCGAGAAATCCGGTGTTGCATTGTCCGCCGGCCGCGTCTTGGGCTGGGCCGCACCCGAATTGTCGGGGAAAGCACCACGGCGCTTTCCCGGTCGGTGTGGCTTTTCAGCCTCAGTCGATCGGCGCGCCGTGCATTCGGTGGCTGTCGGAAACTATCTGGCGCTGCCCGGCGTCGAGCCGAAGCGGCGGCGGAAGCAGCGGTTGAAATAGGACACGTCGGAAAAACCGCTGAGCAGCGCGATCTCGCTGATCCGCATGCGGTCGTTGCGCCTGTCGGACAGCATCCGATGCGCCCTCTGCAAGCGCAGTTCGAGAATGCGCTCGGCAAAGCTCACCCCGGTTTCCTGCAGCAGGTCATGGACATAGCGGACCGAGAGCCGCAATTGCCCGGCAACGCCCTGCGCCGAAATGGCGGGATCGGCGAAATTGTCCCGCATCTTCTGCAGTATGGCCTGCAGCCTTGCCGCGCGCAGACCGCGCAGGCCCGCCAGTTCGGCCGCTTCGCCCTTGGCGCCGGTCGCCAGGCCGATCAGGTCGACGATGGTTTCGGTGGCGTGGCCGATGAGGTCGGGCGAGACCAGGGCCGGGCCTGCTTCCAGGAAGCTGCAATAGCGCTTGAGCATGCCGAGCGCCTCATTGTCGGCGCCGACGGTCAACGCCAGCCGATCCTCTATATGAGCGAAGGCATTTTCCAGCACGGCACGGGGAAGCACCACATTGGCCCAGACATTGCTGTCGCCGCCGGTCATCTGCAACGCTTCCGAAGCCGAGACCAGGGCGGCCTCGCCTTTGCCGACGTGATAATCGCGGCCAATCTGCGTGCCGCTGAGCACCGTATCGCCATTGTTGACCAGCAGCAGATAGCCGTCGCGACCGTCGGCGGCGATATTGCCCGCCTTGCGGCTGGCATGACGTATCGTCCCGGCCATCTGTCCAAGCACCAGCGACCCGACAGCGGTGGCTTCGATCGCGGCTTCGAACGACAGTCTTTCCGAAATCGTGTATTCGACCGACCATATCTCGGCGACATGGACGTCCTGCCAGAGCGCGAAGCGTGCGCGATGATCCAGATGCGGCGGCAGATCCGCCGATGAGAAGACGTTCTTTTGCAAGGGACGACCGGCCTTTTCTACAATCGCGTCTTCACTTCGACACGCACCGTATTGGACCAGATCACGGTCTGTCCAGAGCCGGAAATACTTGTGCGCCAGGCGACAATTTCAGTGCCGTCCTGAACAAGGATTGGCCTGATTTCGCGGATCTGGCTGGCTGAATTTCGGATTACTCGAAAATACCCAGTGCCGACGAATCGTTCCCCTACTCCGGCGATGGAACCGGCGGCCGTGATGTCAGCGCCGTGCCGAAGGCGGCGACAACAACGGCAGCGATCCCGGCCAGTTGCGTCGCGGTCAGGCTTTCATGCAGGAACAGGAAGCCGGCCAGTGCACCAAGCCCAGGCTCCAGGCAGGTCAGCGTGCCGTAGATGCGCGCCGGCATGCGGGTCAGCGCCACCATCTCCAGGAAGAACGGCAATGCGCTGGAAAACAGGCCGACGAGCAGCGCGCTGACCAGGATCGACGGGGCCAGCAGCGCGGATCCCGCCTGGGCGACACCGAAGGGCAGCACCAGCACGGCGGCGATGGCCATGCCGTAGGCGGTGGTGCGGGTGCCAAGCTCCGCGCCGGCCTTCTGGGCCAGCACGATGTAGAGCGCCCAGAAGCCGCCGGCCGCCAGCGCCAGCATCACCCCGATCGGATCAAGCGGCGCGAGGGAACGAACGAAGGGCGACAACAGCAGGATGCCGGCCACCGCCAGCGCGATCCAGGCAAAGTCGCTGGCGCGCCGCGAAGTCAAGGTCGCCACCAGAAGCGGGCCGGTAAACTCCAGCGCCACCGCGATGCCGAGCGGAATCCTGGCCAGCGCTGCGTAGAACAGGAGGTTGAGGGCGGCGAGCGTCACTCCATAAGCGACCAGCCACGGCATGGTGGCACGCGAGGGCCGCATCTGCCAGGGCCGCAGCACCGCGATCAGCATCAGCGCACCGATGACCAGCCTGAGCGTCGTCGTCCCTTGCGCGCCGATCTGCGGGAACAGGCCTTTGGCGAAGGTGGCGCCGATCTGGATCGACACCATGGCGCCCATCAGTGCTGCGACAGGCAAGGGCGCCGCTTCGCGACGGGCAATCGGCGTCGGTGTCACGTGATCCCATCCTCCATATCGCCGGGTCCAAACCCGACCGGCGGCATGGAGATAGGGCGAACCGGCCGGCCTGTCGTGAGGCAGCGGCAACTGGCTGCTAGGGCACGGCCAAGTGCCGCCGGCCGGTCAGTTCAGGGATTTGCGCCGTGGCGGCGGTGCCGGGTGGCGCTGCTCGAGGGCCGCTGCCGCATCGGTGCGGCCGGTCCGGCGCAGTCTTTCGAGATAGGCCGGCAACTCGCCAAGGCAATGGAACGGCCCGCCTTCCCGGATCACCGTCACCAGCGG
Organism: Mesorhizobium sp. M7A.F.Ca.US.014.04.1.1; assembly: GCF_003998745.1. NCBI lineage: Bacteria > Pseudomonadati > Pseudomonadota > Alphaproteobacteria > Hyphomicrobiales > Phyllobacteriaceae > Mesorhizobium > Mesorhizobium sp. M7A.F.Ca.US.014.04.1.1. The sequence goes on from NZ_RZRW01000670.1 coordinate 2,659, forward strand.
GTCGACATCGCTGTCGCTGCGGATGGCCATGGCGCTGCGCCAGTCCTCGAGCAGCCGGCTGGCATGATCGACCACATCGCTTCGGGAGCCTGAGAGATCATGCTGCTCATGCGGATCCTCACTCAGATTGAACAGGCTGACCGGGCCGAAATCCTTGTAGCCGTCATGATAGGTGCGC
>NZ_RZRW01000671.1:0-2826 GCF_003998745.1 Mesorhizobium sp. M7A.F.Ca.US.014.04.1.1
CTTGGCGACCGCATGGTGGAAGGCGTGTTTGGCATCGACCACCCGCCATGCCATCGAAGCCGCGCAGGGGCCGTGCCTGTCGACGAATTTCATCGCATGCGAGCCGGGCTCGGCGTTGACGACATAGTTGATGTCGCCCTGCCGCCAGATGGTGAGGTCTTTCGTGCGGTGCTTGGCCACCGCGATATAGCCCATGCGGGTGAACAGCTCAGCCAGCTTTTGCGGCTCCGGATGCGCGAATTCGACGAACTCGAACCCATCGGTGCCGGCCGGGTTGTCCTTGCTGATCCTGGCGGGCGGGGCGTCGTGCGGGAAGGGACCCATAATATTCCTCCGAAAGCTGGCCTGGCCTGAAAAGGCGATTTGACACGATGATAACGCGGAGGAGGCGCACGGTGCTTGCATTCAAACGCTTGAAATGATGATGTCATGCGTGAAGCGTGCATGATGTAAGGGAAAGCCATGGATGAGGCGCGCATTGACCAGTTCGACCGCAAGATAATGGCACTGTTGCAGGGTGATGCGCGGCTGACCAACAACGATCTTTCGGAGCGGGTGAACCTGTCGGCGTCGCAATGCTCGCGCCGCCGTCAGCGGCTGGAGGAGGACGGCTTCATCAGGGGCTATCGCGCCGTTCTCGACCGCGACAAGCTCGGTTTTTCCCTGGTCAACGTCATTTCGGTCACGCTCGCCACCCACAATCGCGACAATGCAAGGCGCTTCGGCGAACTGGTGGCGCGGCTGCCCGAAGTGCAGGAAGCGCACGCGCTGACCGGCGAGATGGACTACATCCTGAAAGTGGTGACGCCGGATCTCAAATCATTGTCGGAATTCGTCAACGGCGTGCTACTGCCGCACGAATCCGTGCAGCATGTGAAAACGGCGATCGTGCTGGAGACGCTGAAGGAAACCGGCGCGCTGCCGATTTAATCTGAGCGGATATCATTGATACGTCGGCAGGCCAGAGGGGGTGTGAAGGATCGCCAGCCTAATGACGGAAGGGCCGTTCAACCCTTCGACTGCTGGATCAGTCCATAGAGATTGGTGCAGCGGGCGCCGGAACGGCAATAGGCGAAGACCGGGCCGTCGAGTTCCTCGAGCGCTTCGGCCTGATCCTCGACATTCTCGGCCGTGATCTGGCCGCTGATCACCGGAATGTAGCGGAAGGCGAGGCCTGCGGCTTCGACCGCTGCCCCGACGGTGTCGGCAGAAGGCTGGCCCGGCTGTTCGTCATCGGGCCGGTTGCAGATCACACTCTTGAAGCCAGCTTCCCTGATGGCGGCGACGTCTTCGGGCTGGATCTGGCCCGAGACCGAATAGTCCTCGCTGATTTCGCGGTATTCCATGGCAGCATCCTCGCAAACTGGTCAGGTGGCAGTCTTGCCACTCCCCGACATGGGCGGCAATCCGTGCCGAAGGATTTCTCTGCCAAATAGCCATTGCGTGCCAGAAAATCCAACCGGGCCGATGCGGCCCGGCTGGACAATCCTTCAAACTCAGCTGCCGAGAATAGCGCCTTTGATCTGACGGATGTTGTTGTGCATCATGTCGATATAGGTCGCGGCCGGGCCGTCGGGCTGCGACAGCGCGTCCGAATAGAGCGTGCCGCCGACTTTGATGCCGGTTTCGCTGGCGATTTGCTCGATCAGGCGCGGGTTGGTGATGTTCTCGACGAAGATCGCAGCCGCCTTGTCCTGCTTCACCTGATTGACCAGCTTGGCAACGTCTGCGGCGGATGGTTCGGAGTCGGTCGAGACCCCTTGCGGGGCGAGGAAGGTCAGGCCGTATGCATGTTCGAAATAGCCGAAGGCGTCGTGCGAGGTGATGACGACGCGCTTGCTCTCTGGGATCGAGGCAATTGCCGCTTTCACTTCACCTTCGACCGCATCAAGCTTCTTGGTGTAGGCGGCGGCATTGGTCTGATAGCTGACGCAGCCTTCCGAATCGGCCGCGCAGAAAGCCTCGGCGATGTTCTTCACATAGATCCTGGCGTTGGCAATCGACTGGAATGCGTGGGGATCGGTGACCGTCTTGCCGCCGCCGGTGCCGGCACCTTCGGCCGCGTCGGCATCGGCGAATTCAGGCTTGAAATCGATCGGCGTCACGCCCTTGGTCAAGGTGATGATCGAGGCCTTGGTGGCACTGGCATCGACCAGCCGCTGCAGAAAACCTTCGAAATGCAGGCCGTTGACCAGCACGATGTCGGCCTTGGCCATGGCCACCGCATCGGCCGGGCTCGGCTCGTAGACATGGGCATCGCCATCCGGCCCGACGATGGTGGTGACATCGATGCGGTCGCCGCCGACATTTTTGGCGAAATCGGCAATGACGGTGAAGCTGGCGACCACTTTCAGCGGGGCCGCGAAGGCCGACGATGCGCCAAAGGCGGTTAATGTTATAACGCTCATCGCCAGGGCGGCATGGATGGATTTCAGCATAGAGGGGTCTCCTTCTAGGGGCGGGGATCAGGCCGTTCTGTGACGGTGATGGATGATGCGCGCGCGCAGGATGCCGCGCGTGCCAAACAGGATCGAGGCGAAATAGACGACGCCGGCCGACAGGATGATGGCCGGGCCGGATGGCAGCGAGGCGTGATAGGACAAAAGCAGCCCGGCGACGCAGGATGCGAAGCCGATCAGTACGGCCAGCACGCACATCGGCTCGACGCGAACCGTCCAGAAGCGGGCGGCCGCGGCCGGCAGCATCATCAGCCCAACCGATAGAAGCGTGCCGAGCGCCTGGAAGCCGCCGACGAGGTTGAGTACGACAAGGCCGAGGAAGATGAAATGCACCGGGCTGCCGAGCCGGCTGACCGAGCGCAGGAAC
>NZ_RZRW01000672.1:0-2821 GCF_003998745.1 Mesorhizobium sp. M7A.F.Ca.US.014.04.1.1
CGCTGGACTCCGGCATCGTGCCGCCCGCCGGCACCCTGGCGGGCACTTCTGGAAAAACCGCCTTCCTGCTGCACGGAACCAGCCGCGAAGACAAGAAATGGCCGGCCGAAGACTGGATCGGAACCGCCCACCTCCTGATTGAGCGGGGGATGACGCCGGTCACGACCTGGTCGAACGAGCGTGAGAAAACCGTGGCCGAGGCAATCGCAGGCGCCGTGCCGTCAACGATCGTGGTACCGAAATCGCCGCTGTCCGAAATCGCCGCGACTATCGGCGGCTCGACGCTGGTTATCGGCGCCGACACCGGGCTGACCCATCTTGCCAGTGCCTTTGGCCTGCCGACGGTCGCAATTTTCCTGGCAACAGAGCCGGGTCTGACCGGCCCGCGCGGACGCTACGCATCGACACTGCTGGCCTCGCATGGGGGGCGTGTTGTGCCGGTGCAGGTAGTGGCGGAAGCAGAAAAGCTATTGGCACTTAAACTACAAGCGCCGGCATAGGACCTTTCAGAATTCGCTCTGGCGAGTCGAATAGCGTGGTTCTTCGAGAACCGGAGCGGCGCGTACTTAAAGTACGTGAGCACCGGAAGCGCAGAAAACCGCCCGCGCATGCCCCCGAAAATCGTAATTGATTTTCGGAAAGGGATCATGCGCTAACTGAAAATCCTACAGCGTCCTTTGCGCGTCCGAGAGGACGCGCGGCGCTGTAGTCGGCCGCCAGAGTAGAATTATCAAAGGTCCTAGATGAACTGCACCTGGACGATCTCATACCCCCTGGCGCCGCCAGGCGCGTTGACCTCGATGGCGTCGCCGACTTCCTTGCCGATGAGCGCACGCGCGATCGGCGAGGAGATCGAGATGCGGCCGGACTTCACGTCCGCCTCCTGGTCGCCGACGATCCGGTAGGTCTTCTTTTCCTCGGTGTCCTCGTCGACCAGCACCACGGTGGCGCCGAACTTGATCTTGTCGCCGCTGAGCTTGCTGACGTCGATCACCTCGGCGCGCGCAATATAATCTTCAAGCTCGTTGACGCGGCCCTCGTTGAGGCTCTGCGCCTCTTTGGCGGCATGATATTCGGCATTTTCGGACAGGTCGCCATGCGAGCGCGCTTCGGAGATCGCCTCGATGATGCGCGGCCGCTCTTCCTGCTGGCGCCAGCGCAGTTCTTCCTTCAATGACGCGAACCCCTCGCCTGTCATCGGGACCTTGTTCATGATGCCTGCCTTTCCTGCTGCCACCCCCGCGTATCGGGGAAAGCCTTGTCGATGGGTACAAAAAGAAAACGGGTCCGGCAGCCTCGAGCTTACGGAACCGTTTCACCGCAATTTCCCTGAATATAGCAATGTCAGCGGGTTTTTCACGCCCAAAAATCGGTTTTGCTAAAATCATCCCCGTTTTCATCAGTCCGGGGCGATGAATGAGACCGGGGGCAACAAAAAACGGCCGCGATCGCTCGCGGCCGCTTGGAAGAGCCCTGGGATCTTTTCAGCTTCTCATGAAATGGTCGATCTGCTCGGCCAGCATGCCATATTCACGCGAACCCTTGCCGGTCCGCTTCTCGATTTCCATCAACTGCTGCTGGGCGCCGGCCAGATCGCCGATCTGCAGATGCGCTTCGCCGAGATATTCGCGCACCAGCGTGTAGTTCGGATCGATGCGCAGCGCTTCCTCGTAATAGCCGAGGCCGACGGTGACGCGGCCGGAATGGCGGTGCGAATAGCCGAGATAGTTGAGGATGCGCGGATCCTGCTTGTTGGCGGCGAGGCTGAGCACGGCAATCGCCTCGTCATAGCGCCCGGCCATCGCCAGCGCGTGGCCTGCATCATAGATGCTGTCGTCGTCGAGCATGCCTTCCTGGGGCGCGACGCACTTTTTCTTCTTCTTGTCCCAGACCTGGCCCTTCTTGCACTGGGTGACGGTTTCGTCACCGCCGCTGCCCCCGCTGCCCGCGGCGAACACCGGAACGGCAAGGAACTGTAGAACGAGCAATGCGCTCGCCGCCTGGATCAGCACTCTTTTATGCATCGAAACCTCCTGGAGGGGTGAGAATGCAATACTAACGCCGGTCGGCTTGCGTTTCATCCCGGAAAATTGCGGGCGGGAGAACATCAGGTGACGGATGCCGCGAATCCGCTATCATCCGGCAAACGACCTGAGGGAGACGGCCCTTGCAGCGGCGGCTTGAAAAGGACTGGGAGCTTTCGATCGGCCCCGACACGGTGCGCCTGTTCATCCTCAAGGCCAAGGCACTGAGTGCGGCCGTCAATGAAGACTATGCCGATGGCGCCGAGCACGAGGTCGAACTCGACGGCGAGTCCCATGTCAACCATCACCATGACGGCCTTGCCGAGGAAAGCTCCGAGAACCTGACCGAAGAAGAGCTGCGCGAGCTGATCAACGACCTCAATGTCGATGAAGCAGCCGAGCTGATCGCGTTGGCCTGGGTCGGTCGCGGCGACTACGACGCCACCGAATGGGCGGACGCGCTGGCCGCCGCGCGCGAACGCGCCAACAAGCGCACCGCGAAATACCTGCTTGGCATGCCGCTGCTCGCCGACTGGCTGGAGGAAGGGCTGGAAGCGATCGGTGCGTAACGGAGCGGTTACCGTTCGTGATGCGGCCAAGGCAACCACCTTGCGTCGGCGCCGTTGAGGGCGATGGGGTCGATCGTCTTTTCCCGAATATGCAGGATTGCGTTGACCGTGGCCGTCACGGCCTTGCTGGTGATGCCGGTCGAGGCGAGACATCGCCATCGGCATCATAAGCCCCCGACGCCGCGGGTCGAGCAGCCGCTGACACCACGAGCCGACCAGCCCCTGAAA
>NZ_RZRW01000673.1:0-2819 GCF_003998745.1 Mesorhizobium sp. M7A.F.Ca.US.014.04.1.1
CTATTCTTCCATCCCATCGCCTGGGCGAAATCGAAAGCAGCGCCAGCGGTCATGATCGGCACGGCCAGGAAGCCGACGCCAATTACACCGGCCGCAAAGAGAATGCCGGCAGCGTCGCCGGCAAGCGGCCGCAGCGCTTCGGCCGCCTGTGCCGCTGTCTCGATCTGCGTGTGTCCGGCCTTGTAGAGCGTCGACCCGGTCGAAAGGATGATAAAATACATGATCAGATTGGAGAACGTCATGCCGATTAGGATATCGCGGCGGGATCGGCGCAGTTCACCCTCGGTGGCGCCTTTGCGCTCTTCGAGGCTCGTTCGACCCTTGGCGATCTCCTCCTCCACCTCCTGATTGGACTGCCACGTGTAAAGGTATGCGGAGAGAGTGGTCCCGACGATGGCGACGAGGATGGACAGGTACTCTCGGCTGAACTCGATTTGTGGCAACAGCGTGCCACGCAGGATGGAAGCGGCATCCGGTTTGGCAAGCACCGCGGAGACCACATAGGCAAGCAGAGCCAGAGCCAGCCACCGGAACACATTTCGGATCAATTTGTACGATCCGAGCACCTGCAGGGCAAAAATGACGACCGCAACGGCAGTGACGACCAACGGAGCAGGCAGCGGAACGAACAGCACAATAGCCGCCGACATGGCGCCAAGGTCGGCGGCTGCCTCGATCGTGTTGCCAATCAGCACGCCCACCAGCACGGACCATAGCAGCCAACGCGGATAGAGGTCCGATATGACCTGGAAAAGCCCGCGACCCGAAACCTGGCCAAGTTTGGATGAAAGGTAGACGACGAGATACATCATCGGCAGCGTGACAGGTGCCGTCCACAGCAGGTCGGGGCCGAACCGCGCTCCGGCGCTCGCGTAGGTACCGATGGCCGAGCAGTCGTCATCGGCCGCGCCGGTGATCAGGCCAAGCCCAAGAGCCCGAACGACGTCGCCCCCTTTTCGCCTGCTTTCCCTTTGGCCAGCATTCTCAGGCGGCTTGTTCATTGAAGGCGCGTCTTTACCGAGGCCACGCAAGAAATCATGACGAACATTCCAATCGGATGGCGATGAAGCGTTGCAGCTGCATTGAGATCGAGGTTCGAACCTCCGGTCAGGTTTTTTGTTCCTGGACACGGTCCCGGCCCGCAACGGCGGCGGAGCCGAACGTCAAAGCGAATGCTCCGTCCCCCTGAAGAAGACAATGCTTGTGTCGAAGCCAATCCTTCAGGCGACGTGGCAAGCTATTTCTTCAAGTCAGCGGCTCGTACTGCCGCCGATCACCATCCGCACGCCGAGGCCGATAATGAGACAGCCGGCGAGCCGCTGCTGCCAAAGCCTTGCGCGAGGGTGCCGCATGACCCATGCGCCGACCGCGCCCGATGCCAAGGCGTAGGCTCCCAGCACCAGCACACCGGTTATCTTCTGTGTTGCGCCAAGCAGCACCAGTTGCAACGTGACGGAGCCCCTATGCGGGTCGACAAATTGCGGCAGGAACGCAACCATGAACATCAAAGGCTAGGGATTGCTCAGATTGGCGATCATTCCTTCCCGGGCGGCGGCGAGCGGCCGCAGGGCCTTGATGTCACCTGTGGGAATGGTTGCCGAGGCTGAAAGCAGCAGCCGGAAACCCAGCCACATGATATAGGCCGCCCCGGCCCATCGAAGCAGATTGAACGCCACCGGCGAGGCGTGGACAAGCGAAGACAGGCCGAATGCAATCAGCGGAAGCTGCACCAGTCCGGCGCCCAGCGTCATGCCGAGTACCGTGAACAACGCCACGCCGCGCCCGTGTCCGATGCCGCGGGCCATCACCAGCATGCTGTCGGGGCCTGGCGGCACCTGCATCAGAATGACGGTTCCGACAAAAGCTGTCCACAATGAGAGGTCGATGGGCATCTCCTTTCGCGCCGCCGATGACATCAAAGCGGCCAGCCGTCACCGGGTTCCGGCGGCAAATGAAAATGTCCATCGTGAAGAACCTCCATGAACCCGTCAGATGGAACGCGGTGCAGTCCTGGAAGTTGAAAAGCCGGAGCCGTTCCTGAACCGGTTTTGGAGGCCTGATCCGTGCATGAACCGATAAACGCCTTCCCGCTCCCGCTGGATACGTCTCCGATGGAGGCCAGGCTTGCCGATGCAATCCCAAGGGATGGGAACCGCTGGCAGTACGAGCCCAAATGGGACGGATTTCGCTGCCTTGCTTTCAAGAGCGACGACACCGTTGACCTGCGCGCCAAATCCGGCAAGCCGCTCGGCCGCTATTTTCCGGAAATCACGGAGATCCTGCGTGACCTCAAGCGCGGGCATTTCGTCATCGACGGCGAGATTGTCATCGAGGTGGACGGTGAGCTTTCCTTCGAGGCGCTGCAGATGCGTCTTCACCCGGCACAAAGCAGAATCCGCAAACTGAGTTCGCAGACGCCTGCCAGTCTGATCCTCTTCGACATGCTTGCCAGGCCGGGCGGCGAGGTCATCACCGGCAAACCACTTGTCGAAAGGCGGCGAGCGATCGAGGACTTCGTGACCTCCTCGAACAGTCCGGATCTTCGCCTGTCGAAGTGCACTTATGATGCAGCGACGGCGGCTCGATGGCTGAACGGGGCCGGCCATGCATCGACCGACGGCATCGTGGCCAAAGTGCTCGACGAGCATTATCTGTGCGGCGAACGTGCGATGGTGAAGGTAAAGCCGAGGCGCACCGCCGATTGCGTTGTCGGCGGTTTCCGCTATCTCGCGGGTAGCCGTGAGGTCGGCTCACTGCTCCTCGGCCTCTACAATGACGACGGCAAGCTCGATCACGTCGTCTTCACGTCGACCATCGCC
>NZ_RZRW01000674.1:0-2812 GCF_003998745.1 Mesorhizobium sp. M7A.F.Ca.US.014.04.1.1
GTCGATGGCGAGTTCCCCCGGCTTGCGGTTGCACAGATTGAGCAGCGCGTCGCAGGTGGCGCGTCCTTCGGCCTTCGAGCCGCCGGTCAGATGATGCACGCCGCCCAGCGACAGCATCTGCGAGCCATACTCGCCCGTCGTGACATGGCCGATTGCCTCGCCTTGCGATCGCACAATAGCCGTCTCGGGTCCGATATGCCGGTCGGTGTCGATCTTCACCTTGACGCCGCAGTACGAAAAAATGCCTTCCGTGACGACGGTGACGAGATCGACGCCTTCGACTTCCTGGCTGACGATGAACGGCGCCGGCTTGTAGTCGGGATAGGTGGTGCCGGCGCCGATTGCGGTGACGAAGCGGCGGCCGGTGTTGACCAGTTCGCCGTCCCATTGTTCGCCCTCGGCGACGAACGGCACGATTGCCGCGCCGGCCTCGGCCGCATGGTCGAGGATGGTCAGCGGGTCCATCCGCACGATCCTGCCGCCGACATTGCCGTAGCGGTCGCAGGCGCCGGTGCGACCATCAGCGATGTAGCACATCACCGGACAGGCATCGCAGCGGATCTTCTCCGCCACCAGCTTCTCACCGGGATCATGGGTTTCGAAGCGTTCGGCAAGCTCGCTCATCGGCGTGCCTCCTTTTCGCGGATGCCATCTTTTTCGCGGATGCCAGCGCGGATACGCGTCGGCGTCGCCGGAACCTTGGTGATCAGAACGCCGGTGGCGTGGCGGATGGCGTTGAGGATTGCCGGCGCAGTCGGGATCAGCACATGCTCGCCCAAACCCTTGGCGCCAAAGGGTCCTTCCGGATCCGGAACTTCTATCAGGATGGTCTCGATCGGCGGCACGTCGCCAATGGTCGGGATGAGATAGTCGTGCAGGTTCTCGGTGCGGCCGGGGATGTACTCTTCCATCAGCGCCATGCCGATGCCTTGCGCGATACCGCCCTCGATCTGGCCTTCGGCCAGCAGCGGGTTGATCGCCTTGCCCACATCATGCGCGGCGGTGATCTTGATCAGCTTCACCGTGCCGAGCTTGAGATCGACCTCCAGTTCGGCGATCTGCGCGCCATAGCCGTAAACGGCGTAGGGTTTGCCCTGGCCCTTGGCATCGAGGGGCAGCGTCGGCGGGTCGTAGGTCTCCTCGGCGCGGAAGACGAAGCCCTCGGCATCCAGATCCAACGTCGTGAGGTCGATGCGGCGCGTGGCTTCTCCCTCGCGGATGACGATCGCCGGGCCGTCGAGTTGGAGAGCGGCTTTTTCCGAAACATTGGCGAAACGAAGTATCTTTTCACGCAAGGCGCGGCCGGCCTTCTCGGCCGCCTTGCCGGTGACGAAGGTCTGGCGCGAGGCCGATGTCTTGCCGGCATCGGGAGTAATTGATGTATCGGCGCTCTTCAGCTGGAATCTCTCCAGCGGCAGGCCGAGCGCGTCGGCGCAGATCTGGGCGATGACCGTGTTCGAACCCTGGCCGATATCGACCGCGCCCTGGTGCAGGATGACCGTGCCGTCGGCCGCGATGCCGACCCGAATGGTCGACGGATTGGGCAGCGAGGTGTTGCCGCAGCCATACCAGCAGGACGCGACGCCGACGCCGCGCTTTCTATCTGTGTTGGCGCTGTTGAATGCCTCCGCATCGGCCGCCGCGCGCGCCCAGTGCGGCCGCAGCGATTCGAGGCATTCGGCAATGCCGACGCCGGAGTCCAGAAGCTGTCCTGTGACCGTTTCGGAGCCGTTCCGAAGGCAGTTCTTCAAGCGAAAATCGAGCCTGTCCATGCCGAGCTTGCCGGCCAGCTCATCATAGAGGGTCTCCTGCATGATCGTCGCTTGCGGCACGCCGAAGCCGCGGAAGGCGCCGGAGATCGGCCCATGCGTATGGATGGCGCGGCCTTCGGCGCGGTAGTTCGGCGTCGCATAAGGTCCGGAGGCGTGCACCGGCACGCGGTTGGCCACGGTAGGGCCCCAGCTTGCATAGGCGCCGGTGTTGAAATCGCCTTCGAAGATCATGCCGGTGACAAGGCCGTCGGCATCGGCGCCGATGGTTGCTTTCATCTCGGCCGGATGGCGCTTGGTGGTCGACATCATCGATTCGGTGCGGGTGTAGGCAAGTGCCGCCGGCCGCCCAGTCTTCATCGCCACAAGGCCGATCAGCGGCTGCAGCGAGACGTCGAGCTTCGAGCCGAAACCGCCGCCGGTCGCGGTCGGCACGATGCGCACCTTGTCGACGGCAAGGCCGAGCACCTTCGCCGTCTCGTCGCGGTCCATATAGGGCGCCTGGGTGCAGGCGACGACGACCAGCGTGTCGCCGTCCACATAGGCATAGCCGGCTTCCGGTTCGATATAGGCGTGCTCGACATAGGAGGTGTCGATGACGCCGGACACCGTGAACGCTGCACCGGCAAGGGCCCCTTCCGGATCGCCGCGTTCGACGAAGCCGGAGGTCAGCAGGTTTGCCGGTCTGTTCTCATGGATGAGCTTGGCACCGCCGGCGCGCGCTTCGCAGGATTGGAGAACATGCGGCAATTCGGTCCAGCGGATCGGAAAATCCGAGAGGTCGATATCGAGCATCGCCTCGCGCTCGCCAGCGACCAACGCCACCGCCTCACCGCGAAGGCGGGCAAACCCTTCGGCCAGTGCCGGCTGGTCGGCGAAGGGGCCGATGACGCCGAAACAGTTTTTTCCCGGAATGTCGGCGGCGGTGAAGACGCCGGCGACACCGGGATGTGCCTTCGCCCAGCCATCGAGGTCACCGAAGGCGAAGCTGGCGTGATAATGCGGAGAGCGGATCACCAGGACCGCCAGGGCATCGGCGGGGG
>NZ_RZRW01000675.1:0-2811 GCF_003998745.1 Mesorhizobium sp. M7A.F.Ca.US.014.04.1.1
ACACGGGCCCTACGACACCGACGATGGCGACGTGCTCACCGGCTGGGCGCTTTCAGGCCGCGGCATCATCAACAAGCCGCGCTTCGAGGTCGAGCCATTCATCCGCGATCGGCGGCTGAAGGTGATCCTGCCCAGCACGCCGCCGACACCGGTGCAGTTCGCCGCCGTCTATCCGCACAAGAAGCTGCAGGATCCAAAAGTGCGGCTGCTGCTCGACTTCATGGCCGAGCGCTGCCAGCGGCTGATCAACGATCTGGTTGCTGGCAAATAAAGGCTGGCCGGCAAATAGGGACTGGCCGGTAGGTGAGCGGCGGTTTGGCCCAGCGCCGGCGGTTGCCATCCCAGGATGTGGCGAACATAGTTCGGGGTGGCATTTCATCTCATAGGAACCCCCGATGGACAACGGCGCCACAATGCATCTTGCCGTTTCGCTCGCCGATCCATCACTCGAGACTGGGTTGGAATTCAGCCGCCTGGCTGGTTTCGTGCAAAAGGCTGAAGCAGCCGGGCTGGACATGGTGCTGCTTGCCGATGCCGCGCCAGCGTCCGAAAGCGAAGCCGCGAACAAACGGATGCCCTTCGAAGCGACGACCTTGCTGGCCGCTCTGGCGACTGTCACAAGCAGGATCGGCTTGGTTGCCGCTGCCTCGACAATTGCCCACCAACCCTACAATCTGGCACGCCGTTTCGCTTCGCTCGACGTTATCAGCCACGGCCGCAGTGGCTGGAACGCAACCATGACGCAAGCGCCACGGGAAGCAGCCAATTTCAGCCGGCCCGAAGGATTTTCGCCTAACGATTTCCGCCGTCGCAGTGAGGAATATATCGGCATCGTGCAAGGTCTGTGGCAGGGCTGGGATGCGGACGCCCTGCTGTTCGACCAGGGCGGCGGCCGCTTCCACGACCCCGAAAAGATGCACCTGCTGGAGCACAAGGGCGAATTCTTTTCCGTGCGCGGACCGCTGAACGTCGCCCGGTCGCCGCAGGATACGCCAGTGCTCGTCTTGTCGGGCCTGCAGGAATCCGACTTCGATATTGCCACTCGCACCGCCGATGTCATCCTGCTGGACGGCGGACTGGTGGAGGGCGCGACCGAACGCTATGACGATATCAGGCGCCGTGTCACGGCGTGCGGACGCGATCCGGATGCTGTGAAAGTGCTGACGAACGTCGCGCTTATCGCCGATAGTAAGCCGGCTGCCGTCGCCGAGAGGCTGGAAAAGGAATTCCGGGCGAGAGGCTGCGACGGGTTCAACATCCTGATGCCGGCACAGCTTTCTGCGCTCGACGATTTCGTCGATCTGGTCTTGCCGGCGCTGCGGCGGCGTGGCTTGTTTCGAGAGAACTATCGCGGAAAAACGTTGCGCTCGCATCTCGGGCTTGCCGGCGGAGGTGACCAATGACTGCCCGCCAGATGAAGCTCGGCGCCTTTCTGTGGGCGACAGGTCATCACATCGCCGCCTGGCGCCACCCCAAGGCGCACGTCACCGCCGGCATAGACATCGATCATTACATCCAGCTGGCGCGCACGGCGGAGGCGGCGAAGTTCGACATGGTGTTCTGCGAGGACGCCGCCGGCCTGCGTGAAGCCAATATCGGCATTGCCAGCCAGACGTCGCGCTCGATCGGTTTCGAGCCGATCAGCCTGCTCTCGGCGCTCGCCGTCCAGACCAGCCGCATCGGCCTCGTCTCGACAGCGTCGACAAGCTACAACGAGCCCTATGGGCTGGCACGAACCTTCCTGTCGATCGACCATCTGAGCGGCGGCCGGGCCGGCTGGAATCTGGTCACCTCGGCCAGCCCCATCGAAGCAGCCAATTTCGGCGCGACGGGCCTCAAGCCCCATGCCGACCGCTACGAACGGGCGCGCGAGTTCGCCGAGGTGGTGACCGGCCTGTGGCACGGCAAGGCTTCCGGCCATAACGGCCAGAGCTTTTCGGTTCGCGATCCGCTCGACCTGCCGCGCTCGCCGCAGGGCGCGCCGGTGATGGTTCAGGCCGGCGCCTCGGATGTCGGCCGCGACCTTGCCGCCCGCACCGCCGATGTGGTGTTCACGGCGGCGCAGACCTTCGAGGAAGCCAAGGCCTTCTATGACGATCTCAAAGGACGTCTGGCGGCCTATGGGCGCGAGCCGGACGACATCAAGATCATGCCGGGCGTCGCACCGGTGGTGGCGGAGACCGAAGCGGAGGCCCGTGAAAAATACGAGGAATTGCAGGAGCTGATCCCCGACGATGTCGGCGTGGCGCTGCTGTCCAGCTATCTCAGCATCTCCGATCTGTGGCGCTATCCGATCGATGGGCCACTGCCGGAACTGCCGGAGAGCGAGGGGATGAAGAGCAGGCAAGCGCTGGTCATCGAGCAATCGCGCCGCGACGGCCTCTCCATCCGCCAGCTCGCCCGGCATTTTGCCGGCGCGCGGGGCCATTGGCGCATCGTCGGCACAGCGGCCCAAGTCGCCGACGAACTGCAGGCGCGGTTCGAGGGTAGCGCGGCCGACGGTTTCAACGTCATGCCCTCATATTTCCCCGGGGAACTCGATGCCTTTGCCACGCTCGTCGTGCCGGAGTTGCAGCGGCGCGGACTGTTCCGGACGGAATACCAGGGCCGCACGCTGCGCGACCATCTGGGTTTGAAACGGCCGGTTTAGCTGCGGCGCAGCTTAGCTTGCCATCACCTTGCCATGCGGAATTTGATGGTCGGCATTTAAGGCTGCGTTGTGATTGACCAACGCCGTCATGATCTCGGCCGCAGCCAGCGCCGCGATGACCTGAGGGCGCTTGTCCTTGACGGTGTCGCCGCCAATTGGCG
>NZ_RZRW01000676.1:0-2807 GCF_003998745.1 Mesorhizobium sp. M7A.F.Ca.US.014.04.1.1
GCAGGCCAGGTTGCGGGCGCCGGCGACATTGTCGATGCGTGACACCGGAGGCCAGTACTTGGCTGCCGTGTCGGCGTCGCCGGCCGGATAGGCCGCTTCCAGGCGCGAGTAGGGATGGTTCCACTGGCCGGCCAGCGCCTCGGCGGCGGTGTGCGGCGCGTTGACCAGCGGATTGTCGGCCAAAGGCCATTCGCCCCTGGCGACTTTTGCTGCCTCTGCCGATATCGCGATCATGGCCTCGCAGAAGCGGTCGATTTCCCGCTTGGGCTCGGACTCGGTCGGCTCCACCATCAGCGTGCCGGCGACCGGGAAGGACATGGTCGGCGCGTGAAAACCATAATCGATCAGCCGCTTGGCGACATCGTCGACACTGATGCCTGCACTCTCCTTGAGCACACGGGTGTCGAGGATGCATTCATGCGCGACGCGTCCCTGCCTGCCCTTGTAGAGCACCGGGAAATGCGCACCGAGCCGCGTTGCGATGTAGTTGGCGGAAAGGATCGCTGTTTCGGTCGCCTGCTTCAGGCCCGAGGCGCCCATCATGCGGATATACATCCAGGTGATCGGCAGGATCGAGGCGCTGCCGAAGGGGGCGGCGGAGACGGCGTGCGCCGAGCCTTCGGTGACATGGCCGGGCAAATACGGCTTCAAATGCGCCTTGACGCCGATCGGCCCGATGCCGGGTCCGCCGCCGCCATGCGGAATGCAGAAGGTCTTGTGCAGGTTCATATGGCAGACATCGGCGCCGATGTCGCCGGGACGGGCAAGCCCGACCAGCGCGTTGAGGTTGGCACCGTCGAAATAGACCTGGCCGCCATGCTCATGGATCAGCGCGCAGAGATCGCGTGCGCCTTCCTCGAACACGCCATGCGTCGAGGGATAGGTGAACATCAGCGCTGCGAGATTTTGCGCATGCTCAGTCGCCTTGGCCTTCATGTCGTCCATGTCGATGTTACCGTCTTCGGTGCAGCGCACGACGACGACGTTCATGCCAGCCATCGCCGCGCTCGCGGGATTGGTGCCATGCGCCGAGGAGGGGATCAGGCAGACGGTGCGGTGGTTGTCGCCGCGAGAGCGGTGATAGCCGCGGATGGCGAGCAGTCCGGCATATTCGCCCTGGCTGCCGGCATTGGGCTGCAATGTGACGGCGTCGAAGCCGGTGATCTCCGACAGCCAGCCCTCCAGCTCGCCGATCATGGCGCGGTAGCCTGCCGAGTGCGCGGCCGGGGCGAAAGGGTGCAGATTGGCAATGCTCGGCCAGCTCACCGGCATCATCTCGGCGGCGGCGTTGAGCTTCATGGTGCAGGATCCCAGCGGGATCATGGCGCGGTCGAGCGCCAGGTCCTTGTCGGCCAGCCGGCGCAGGAAGCGCATCATCTCGGTTTCCGACTTGTTTTCGTGGAAAACAGGCTGGGTCAGGAACTCCTTGCCGCGCGGCTTGCCGGGCACCGTGCTGTCGGCGGAGGCGCCAGCCTTGGCGCCGAACAGGGCCGCGATTGCGTCGAGATCGGCCTCGGTGGAGGTTTCGTCGAAGGCGATGCCGATGTGGTCGGCATCGACGGCACGCAGCAATCTGCCGCCCTTTTCAGCGGCGGCGGCGATCGAAGCTGCCTTGCCCTTCACCTCGGCCGTCACCGTGTCGAAGCGGCTTGAACCGAGCACGGAGATGTTTGCTGCTTTGAGCCCGGCGGCAAGACGATTGGCCAGCGTGTGGATGCGCCCGGCAATCGCCTGCAGCCCGGCGGGGCCGTGCCAGATGGCATAGGCGGTCGCCATATTGGCGAGCAGCGCCTGCGCGGTGCAGATGTTGGAGGTCGCCTTGTCGCGGCGGATATGCTGCTCACGCGTCTGCAAGGCAAGCCGGTATCCGGGCCGGCCCTTGCTGTCGGTGGACTGGCCGACCAGGCGGCCAGGCATCAGCCGCGTCAGCCTGTCGGAGACGGCGCAATAGGCCGCGTGCGGGCCGCCAAAGCCCATCGGCACGCCAAAGCGCTGCATCGGGCCGACTGCGATGTCGGCGCCAAGCTTGGCCGGCGCGTCGGTCAGCGTCAGGCCGAGCGGGTCGGCGATGAAGACGACGAGAGCGCCGGTCGCGTGTGCCTTGTCGATCGCTGCCTTGTGGTCGCCATAGACGCCAAATGTATCCGGCCAGGAGACAAGCAGGGCGGCGGTGTTGTCGTCGATCGTCTCGCCATCGATCTCGATGCCGAGCGGCTCGGCGCGGGTGCGCACCACGTCCAGCGTCTGCGGGTGCGGCGTGCCGGCAAGTGCTACCTTGGTGCGCTTGTCGCGGTGATGGCGCAGTGCAATGCCGACCGCCTCGGCCACGGCGGTTGCTTCATCCAGCAGCGACGCCGATGCCACCGGCAGGCCGGTCAGTTCGGTGACCAGGGTCTGGAAGTTGAACAGCATTTCCAGCCGGCCCTGGCTGATCTCGGCCTGATAGGGCGTGTAGGCCGTATACCAGGCCGGGTTCTCGAACAGATTGCGCTGGATAACCGGCGGCACATGGACGCCGTGATAACCGGCGCCGATGAAGCTCTTCAGCACCGTATTCCCGGCCATGACAGCCGAAAGCTCAGCCAGCGCTTCCGCCTCGCTCGCTGGTGCCGGCAGGGCAAGCGGCCGATCGAGCCGGATCGACTTCGGGACGGACTGGCTGATCAGCGTCTCGATCGAGGGCACGCCGATGGCGGCCAGCATGGCTCTGGTATCGTTGAGGCCGGGACCGATATGGCGGGCCGAGAAGGGGTAGGGTGCTGCGGTCATCTCAATAAGTCCTGATATCAACCGATATGGGCTTTGTA
>NZ_RZRW01000677.1:0-2732 GCF_003998745.1 Mesorhizobium sp. M7A.F.Ca.US.014.04.1.1
CAGCACATCCTGCGCGTCATGGATTTCGGACGCGATCTTCTCGGCCCGCATCATCGACGCGCGCAGTTCGGCAAGATCGGTCTCCTCACCCGGCTGCGGATCGAGCTTTGTCAATTCCGCCACCGCCGCACGCAGATAGTCGGCCTCGCGCGCCGCCGCCGCCACCTTGGCACGGTGGCGCGACAACTCCTGCTCGCAGGCGCGCCAATGCCGCCATGCCTCGCCAGTCGAGCGAACGGCGCCGAGATGGCCGCCGAAAGCATCGAGCACCTCGCGGTGAGCGCCGGGATCGACCAGAGCACGTTCATCGTGCTGGCCGTGGATCTCGACCAACGCGCGCCCGACATCGCGCATCAAGGTGACGCTCGAAGGCTGATCGTTGACGAAGACACGGGTACGGCCGTCCGCGGTCTGAAGGCGGCGCAGGATGATGTCGCCGTCATCCTCGATGGCATTGTCGGCTAGCAGCGCACGGGCCGGATGATTGCGCGGCACGTCGAAGACGGCGATAACCTGGCCTTGCGCCGCGCCATGGCGCACCAGCGACGCGTCACCGCGCGCACCAAGCGCCAGCGACAGGGCATCGAGCAGGATGGACTTGCCGGCACCGGTTTCGCCGGTCAGCACCGAAAGACCCGGCTGGAAGTCGATATCCAGCTTCTCGATCAGGACGATATCGCGGATCGACAGTCTGGAGAGCATCAGAACCCGAATCTAGGACGGCACGCGACCATTTGCAGTCGCAGCGGCGCACTATCTTTTTGTTTGAGCACCGGATCAATCCGAAAAAAGCGCTGCGTACGCTTCGATCCGATGCTCCAAGCAGGTTCCGCAAAAGTGTTCCGCGGTTTTGCGACAAGAACCTGCGACAAACAACGAAATCAGGCAGACGGCGCGTTGGCGAAGCCCGCGACGTCTGCTTGGGGGGTCAAGCCCCGGTGATCAATTTCCCGGCCTTGGATATCCACGATCCGGCATTTTCGCGCGGTGCAAGCCCATTGCTTTGCAACAGCTTGTAGGAATCCTTGTACCACGAGCTGTCGGGATAGTTGGTGCCGAGCACGGCGGCGGCCGTCTGCGCCTCCGAAGTCAGACCCATCGCGTAATAGCTTTCGGTCAGGCGGGCGAGCGCCTCCTCGACATGGCGCGTGTTGGAATAATTCTCGACCACGGTGCGGAAGCGCTTGACGGCGGCGATGTATTCCCGGCGCTCGAGATAGTAGCGGCCGATCTGCATTTCCTTGCCGGCCAACTGATCGTTGGCGAAGCGGATCTTTTCCTTGGCGTCGTCGACATATTCCGATGTCGGCCAGCGCGTCACCAGATCCTGCATTGTCTGAACGGTTTGGCGCGCTTCCTTCTGGTCCTGCGTCACGTCCTTGATCTGGCGGTAATAGCTCAAGCCGATGATGTACTGCGCATAGGCGGCGTCATCGGTCGATGGATAGAGCGTGAGGTAGCGCTTGGCCGAGCCGATCGCCTCGTCGTAATTGCCCTGGCGATAATCGGCGAAAGCGCCCATCACCATCGATTTGCGAGCCCATTCCGAATAGGGGTGCTGGCGGTCGACGGCGTCGAACTTGCGGCTCGCCTCCTGCAGGCGTCCGGCATTGAGATTGGCAAGGCCCTGATTGTAGAGAACATCGGCCGGTTCGGTCTGGTCGACATAGGTCGACAGGTCGATATCTTTCTCCGACGACATGCAGGCCGACAGGAAGAGCGATGGAACAACTACTGAAAGCGCCAGGAAAACGGCCCTCTGCGGTGCTTTCAATTGACCAACTCGCTTGAAGAACATGATTGGATCTCGCCCTTTCGGCGCTATTTCAATGCCAGTTGCATGCCATTGTTTCAAAACTGGTCCCCACTTTTGAACGACATGCACTAATCGACGGCAGCAGCCATAAACCATAACCGCCTTGCCCGGCAACGCTATCTCCGGCCAATCGCACATTTTTGTGGCGGCCGGACGCAGCTTGGACATCAATGCAATTTCACTGGCGGGTGGTGCATTCCTGCAACACGCGCAATTCCCCATGGAACCCGAAAAACCTGGGAAAATCAGATCATCCAGGGCGCGTAGAGCGGCGCGTTGACGGCGTTCATCTCGGCGCTGCGGCCACGCTCCCGGCGCGTCGTCTCGACGATCTCGAACGCCGTGCGATCCGACAGCAGGCGGCGCAGGGCCGCGGCATTCATCCTGTGGCCGCCGCGATAGGAGCGGAAGCAGCCGATGAAACGGGCGCCGGCCAGCGCCAGGTCGCCCATGGCGTCCAGCGTTTTATGGCGCACGAATTCGTTGGGATAGCGCAGGCCGCCCATGTTGATGACGCGGTTGTCGTCGCCGATCACCAGCGAATTCTCCAGCGAGGAGCCGAGCGCATAGCCTGCAGCCCACAGCCGCTCGACATCCTTCATGAAGCCGAAGGTGCGGGCGCGCGCGATGTCGCGACGGAAAATATCGGCATTGAGGTCGGAGGCAAACAGCTGACGGCCGATCGCCGGGCTTTCGAAGTCGATCTCGATCTCGAAACGGGTCCCGTCATAGGGCCGAAACTCCGCCCACGAGGCGCCGTTCTCGATGCGGACCGGCTTGATGACCCTGATATAGCGCCGCTTGACCGAGAGCGTCTCGATACCCGCCTGATCGATGGCTTCGACGAACGCCATGGCGCTGCCATCGAAGATAGGAACCTCGGAACCATCGATCTCGACAGCGACATTATCGATGC
>NZ_RZRW01000678.1:0-2785 GCF_003998745.1 Mesorhizobium sp. M7A.F.Ca.US.014.04.1.1
AGCGAGGGCACCGTGCTGGTCGATGGCAAGGCGGTCGAGGGGCCGGGTCCGGAGCGCGGCATGATCTTCCAGCAATACGCGCTGTTTCCCTGGCTCACCGTACGCCAGAACGTCGAGTTCGGGCTGCGCATCAAGGGCGAGGAAGCTTCGCGCCGCCGGCAGATCGCCGAGCGTTTCATCGATCTCGTCGGCCTTGGCGACTTCGCCGACGCGCTGCCGAAGACGCTTTCGGGCGGCATGAAGCAGCGTTGCGCGATCGCCCGGGCCTATGCGGTCGATCCCTCGATCCTTTTGATGGACGAGCCCTTCGGGGCGCTCGACGCACTGACCCGCGTGCAGCTCCAGGACCAGTTGCTCGACACCTGGAGCCGGGAGCGGCGCACCGTGATGTTCATCACCCACGATGTCGACGAGGCGGTCTACCTCGCCAACCGCGTCATCGTCATGGCGGCGCGGCCCGGCAGGCTGCAGGAGATCATCGACGTCGGCCTGCCTTACCCAAGAACCGAGGAAATCCGGCTTTCGGCGGAGTTCATGAGCATCCGCAACCGCGTCTGGCAAGCCGTTTACCACCAGTAACAGTGACAGGAGGAGAGTATGGTGACACTGACAAGACGTAACCTCATCGCATCATCGGCGGCACTTGCCGCGTTCGCTGCCTCTGGCATCCGTGCCGGAGCGGCGGGAACGGCGGCACGCATCGGCTACAACGGCGATTTCTGGGGCGCCAGCGTGGCCGGCGTCGCGGCCGACCAGGGCTTCTATGCCAAGCACGGCGTCGATGCCAATATCAAGGTCTTCACCAACGGCCCCATCCAGGTCCAGGCGCTTGGCGCCAACAGCCTGGAATTCGGCTATCTCGGACCGGGCGCGCTGTGGCTGCCGGCGAGCGGCAAGGCCAAGATCATCGCCGTCAACGATGTCGGCTTCTCGGACCGGGTGATCGCCCAAGCCGGCATCACGTCCATCGCCGGCCTCAAGGGCAAGAAGGTCGCGATCGCGGCCGGCACCTCGGGCGACATGCTGTTGCGGCTGGCGCTGCGCAAGGCCGGTATGGCGATGACCGACCTCGACATCGTGCAGATGGACCCGAGCACCATCGTGGCGGCCTTCGCCTCCAAGCAGGTCGACGCGGCCGGCATCTGGTATCCGTTCGTCGGCATCATCCAGAAGAGCGTTCCCGATCTGGTGGAGCTGGCCAAGAACGACGACTTCTATCCGCAGACCACATTTCCGAGCGTCTTCATTGCCCGCAACGATTTGGTCGAGGGCAATCCCGATCTCGTCCGCAACGTGGTGCGCGCCATCAAGGACGCGCAGGATTTTCGTGCCGCCAACCAGGACAAGGCGATCGAGATCACCTCCAAGCTGCTCGGCATTCCTGCCGACCAGCTGAAGACGGAAGCCGGTTATGGCCGTTTCATGACCTCGGCCGAACTGATCAAGCTAACCAAGGACGGCACCGTGAACGGCTGGTTCTCGACGATGAACGACCTGTTCAAGACCTTTGGCAAGCTCGAGACCTCGCTCGATCCCAAGGACTATTATCTGGGCGATCAATACATTTCGGCCTGACGGCCTTCTTGAAATCGCCCCTTGCAAACCGCAAGCCCCGGCAGCGAACCGGGGCCTGTTTCCTGACAATCACAGCAGCGACGAGCCATCCATGAACGTTCTCTATATCGACATCGACAGCCTCAGGCGCGACCACCTCGGCTGCTACGGCTATCATCGCAACACCTCTCCCGTCATCGACAGCCTTGCCGGCGAGGGCATCCGCTTCGAGAACGTCTATGTGTCCGATGTGCCTTGCCATCCGTCGCGCACGGCGCTGTGGAGCGGCCGCCACGGAATGCGGACCGGCGTGGTCGGCCATGGCGGCACCGCCTGCGAGCCGTTCCGCGAAGGCGCCGAGCGAGCCTGGGCCGGCACCTTCTACGAGGAAGGCTGGATGCGGGCGCTGCGCGATCTCGGCTACCACACCACGACCATCAGCAGTTTTGGCGAACGGCATGGCTGCTGGCATTGGTATGCCGGCTTCAACGAGATCATCAATCCCGGCAAGGCCGGCATGGAGAACGCCGACGAGGTTTCGGGCCTGGCGATCGACTGGCTGAAGCGCAATGGCTCGGCAAAAAAGTGGTTCCTGCATGTCAATGTCTGGGACCCGCACACGCCCTATCGCGCGCCGGACGCTTTCGGCGACCCCTTCGCCGACCAGCCGCTTCCCGACTGGATGACCAGGGCGGTATTCGAGAAGAGCCATGCTGGCTACGGCCCGCACAGCCCGCAGGAACCCTCGGGCTTCGACGTCGAGCCGGGCGGATCGAAAT
Organism: Mesorhizobium sp. M7A.F.Ca.US.014.04.1.1; assembly: GCF_003998745.1. Taxonomy (NCBI): domain Bacteria; kingdom Pseudomonadati; phylum Pseudomonadota; class Alphaproteobacteria; order Hyphomicrobiales; family Phyllobacteriaceae; genus Mesorhizobium; species Mesorhizobium sp. M7A.F.Ca.US.014.04.1.1. The sequence goes on from NZ_RZRW01000678.1 coordinate 2,334, forward strand.
ACCGGCGCATGCCGTCGCCGATCAGCGGCATGGACACCGTCAAGGCCTGGTTCGACGGCTACGACACCGGCGTGCTCTATGCCGATTATCATGTCGGTCTCATCGTCGAGGAGTTGAAGCGGCAAGGCCTGTTCGACGACACGATCATCGTCATCGGCGCCGATCATGGCGAAAACCTCGGCGAGCTCAACGTCTGGGGTGATCATCAGACGGCCGACGAATTCACCTGCAACGTGCCGCTGGTCATCCGCTGGCCCGGCGCCGAGGACATGCGCGGCGTCAATGGCGGCCTTCACTATCATTTCGACTGGGCCGCCACGCTGATCGACCGGCTCGGCGGCAACGTTCCGGCGCTTTGGGACGGGCGCTCCTTTGCACCGGCGCTTGCCGCGAAGGAGGAAGGTGGCCGCGATTTCCTGGTGCTGAGCCAGGGTGCGTGGGCGGTACAGCGC
>NZ_RZRW01000679.1:0-2763 GCF_003998745.1 Mesorhizobium sp. M7A.F.Ca.US.014.04.1.1
GGATGATGTTGGCCTCGGCCTGCTTTTCGGCCGACACCACCTGGTTGAGGATCTCGCGCATCTCGCCCGGCAGGATGACATCCTTGAGCGCGATATCGCTGACCTCCACGCCGATCTCGGCCATGTCGGCGCGGACCTTGGCTGCCGCTTCCTCATCGATCGTCACCTTCTTTTCGAGGATCTGATCGAGTGTCAGCGCGCCAAGCGTCTTGCGGAAGGCATATTGCAGGGCGCGGTAGAGGGCTTCGGAGAAGTCCTTCACCATGCTGACCGCCTTGACCGGATCGACGACCCGGTATTCGGCTGCGATGTTGACGCGGATCGTCACGCGATCCTTGGTCAGCACTTCCTGCCCGGCAACGTCGAGCGACTGGCGCTTGAGGTCGACGACCTTGATCTGCACCATGCGTCCGACGTTCCAGAAGCCATGCACGCCCGCCGTCAGCGTCCTGACCAGGACACCGTCGATGAACAGCAGTCCGGCCTGACCATCGACGACCGGATGGACGGACATCAATTCCGCCTTCCGGGCCTGGCCGAGCCGGCGCATGATCGCCGCATCGATGGCGAGATCGACTGACGTGTCGATCAGCGTCACCTTCCACGGGCCGGCATCCGTCCACAGCACGAGCTTGCGGTCCGGTGCCAGCACGGCGTGCAGATTGCCGTCACGCTCGATGACGGCGACATCCGTGCGCCCGGTGCGAACGACGGTGAAATGACGCGCGGCCACATCCGGAAGCTTGTCGAACAACGCCTTCTCGTATGCCGAAACGAATTCCGGGTTCTTCAGATCGTGCCGAGACACTTCGAGGCTGCCGCGCCGGTTGGCGAGCCAGTGCTCGCCCGGCAGCAGGACAGCCTTGATCTCCCCCTTGTGGAGGGCGAGGGCACGTTCGTTTTCCTTTACGAGGACGCGCTCGCGTCCAAGAACCTTGTCGAGAATGGTCATTGTCTTACTCCTGTCGGGCATGGCCCCATGCGAGGCGTCACGTCATGCGTCGATCTTCCCTTCGTTTCTCGTTTCACGTCGTCTCTTGCGTCGTAGCCCGGGCACGAATGATCCGGGGACTGGTGGCATCGAGCCGTGGCGGGCCTTCGGGAGCGGATCGCGGGGCAGCGAAGCGGGCGCAGGAGGCCTTAGCCTCCCTTGCCGGCGACACCGCGCCTTGATCGTCACCGCGGGCCTGGCCGCGAGCCGATGGCGAAAGACGCTTGAGATGATCCGCGCCCGAAGGCTTGGGTCACCCGTCCAGTCTTTCGCATTCCAGTCCCCGGACCGTTTTTCGGATGGCTTTTCAAGGCCAATGGAGAAGGAATCGAACCTTCGACAGTCAGATTAACAATCTGATGCTCTAACCAAACTGAGCTATCCGTGGTGCAGATGAAGGGACTCGAACCCACAACCTCCGGATTATGTCCGGCGCTCTCCCAGTTGAGCTACATCCGCGATCCCAATCCCCAAAGCGGCGCCGTATACAGGGCGGCAATGCCGCCTGCACGGGCGGAGACGAAAGCTCCAACCGTTGTGCTCGCTTCGGTTCTCGTGACCGGGAGCGCGCCTATAGCCCCTGCGACGGGTTGTCGCAAGCGGCATTGTCACGGCGAATTTGCGGCTTCTTTCAACGGTGGCATTTCAGCAACACCGCTTTCGGCGTCAGCGATCGCGCAGCACGCTCAGAAGGTGACGCGGCCGAGCACGCGCAGGCCATCGCCTTGCGGCTCGACGACGACGGCCTCACCTTCGCGCGGTGAGATGCCGGTCAGTGCCACGATGTCTTCCAGATGGGTGACCATGACCAGATTGTCGGAGCCGGAATAGACGCGGATTTCCTTCAGGATCGCAGCGATCTGCGCGGCCTTCTGCGTCTCGTCGCCTTTCAGGAGATCGAGCGGTGCAAAGAGTTCCGGGTCGGTCTCGAAGGCGATGCGGGCGGTGTCGAGGCAGCGGCAATAGCGGCTGGACAGCACGCGCTCGATCGGTGCCGCCCGAGCGGCAAACAGAGCGCCGATCTTGCTCGCCTGCTGCTTGCCGCGCGCCGACAGGTTCATCTGGGTGGCGCAGCTGTCGATGTCGAAATTGGCCGGATCGGTGGTGCCGGTGACCATGGCATGGCGCAGCAGCACGACGTGTCCGCCGTCGCGCAGCAGCGCCCAGCCTGCATCCGTGGCGTGCGCCACGCTGGGAACAACAAGCAGGAACAACGCCAAGGCAAATCGAATCATCCGCTATCCTTCTGCGGTTCCCGGCAAGGGGTTCCGGTGGCAGGACATATAGGGACGGTAAAGCCGGCCGAAAGACAAGGCGCGGTCGGCGGGAAGCGTAGACCTACTTCTTCGCCATCTGCTTCTTCACCAGATCGACCTTCTGGTCGGTGAGAGGGATGGCTGGTGTAGCCGGCTTCGCTAAAGCGCTGCTTGGCGTTCTCGAAGAATCCGATCGCCTTTTGATATTCGGCCTTGCCGCCGCCATAGCTGGCCCGATTCCAGCTGACATCCCCGAGATTGTTCTGCGCGAAGGCCATTGCATCGGAAGGCTTCCCTGGTGAATACCTTCAGCGTCGCCGTGAATGCGGCCTCGATCGGTGACGCTGCGCGCGTCGCTTTTCGTCTCGGCAACTGCAAGCGCGGTCGCGGCAAGACAAAGCAGTGCGGCGACGAAAGCCGTCAGCCATGCCCGCTGCAAAAGACTGAGGTTCGAGAGTCGGACAAAGGCCATTTGTCGTTCGTGTCCGCCCTGATGATCCAAGCCCTCTATAACGC